>NZ_JBSQVP010000004.1:0-78945 GCF_055136605.1 Aquaspirillum sp.
CCCATCGAGGGTATAGAGCGAGACGGTCTTGCCTTTGAGGGTGTAGGTGCGTTTGTCGAAGTGGACACTGGCGCGGTTGAAGCGGATGTCGGGGATGGGCGCATCCTTCCTGATGCGCCCGAGTTCTTTTTGTGCCTTATACGCCTTGCAGACCGAGAAGATGGCGTTGCAGCACATCTGGCTGCCCAGCGGCGTCGCTTCGCGCAGCATGGTATAGGTGCGCTGGTGCAGGCCGACGCGGTTGTAGAGACGGTGCTCGCGTACGATGGGAACGAGACGGTTGCAGGCGTCCGCGTAGGCCGTTCGCAGCGCGGCAAGCGCTCTAGTCTGTGCCGCGCTCAATGCCAGCCGGATCGACGCCGTGCGCATCATCGCTCATCGCCTCTTGGTGACATGCTCGCAACGCTCGATGTAGCGACGGATGGTTTCGGCGCTGATGCCACCGCTCCAATCAGTACGTCGCGCCGATACTTCGGGCACCAGATCACATGGTAGGCCGTTTGATAGACGCAATTACGTTTCGTGACAACATCGACCATGCGTCACAGTTTATACCACAGGGTGCGCTTTGCGCACCCGCAATTCCTCCCCTGACTCAAGTCAGGGGTTTCTTTGCGGAGATTCTATGAATAGCGAGGTTTTACGGCGCGTGGGATAATTTGCACCATTCTTTCTCTTTTCTCTATTGGTTGTTACTTCATGCATTCTCTTGCTCCAGTTGTCATCACGCTCTTAGCGGCAGTATTGGTGATTACAGTTTGCCGTGCCATACGGATCCCTGCGATGTTGGGCTATCTGTTGGTTGGCTTGATTGTAGGGCCCGGTGGCTTGCGGTTGATTGACGAGGGGGCTGATACCGAATTTCTGGGCGAAATTGGTATTGTCTTTTTGATGTTTACCATCGGGCTAGAATTCAGTTTGCCCAAGCTGCGTGCGATGCGGCATTTGGTATTTGGTTTAGGCATTGCCCAAGTTGGGGTGACTTTATTTGCCACATTGGCCCTTGCATGGTTGTTGGGCTTTTCTCCTTTGACCGGCTTTGCTTTGGGGGCAGTTGCTGCGCTGTCGTCAACGGCGATTGTGTCGAAATTGCTCACCGAACGACTGGAATTAAATGCCCCACATGGCCAGATGTCGATTGGTGTGCTGTTGTTTCAGGATTTAGCGGTGGTGCCGCTGTTGATTTTGCTACCTGCCTTTGCTGGTAACAGTGAAACCCTGTGGATGGATTTGGGGCTGGCGCTGTTAAAAGTGATGGTGGTGATGGCGCTGTTATTTGCAGTGGGGCAGCGCGTAGTACGGCCTTGGTTTCACATGGTAGCGCGACAACGCTCCAGCGAATTGTTCATGATCAACGTGTTGTTAGTGACGTTAGGCATAGCGTGGTTGACCGAGTTGTCTGGGTTATCGCTGGCGTTAGGGGCTTTTGTGGCAGGGATGTTGATTGCCGAGACGGAATACCGTTATCAAGTTGAAGAAGACATCAAACCCTTTCGTGACATTTTATTAGGCTTTTTCTTTATCACCATCGGTATGCGGCTTGAGCTGTCGGTGTTGTTAGATCAGTTTTGGTGGGTGGCTGCTTTGTTGTTGTGGCTGATTCCCGGTAAGGCACTGCTGGTCTATATCATTGGACGGATGGCACGTTACAAAGCCGGTGACACCCTTCGTACTGCCTTGGCCTTGGCGCAAGGTGGCGAGTTCGGTTTTGTGTTGTTGGCTTTGGCCGGTAACCTGAGTCTATTGCCCCGTGAAATTGAACAGGCTGCGATTGCTGCGGTGACTTTGTCGATGTTGGCTTCCCCATTTTTAATTCAACAATCTGATCGAATTGTGCGTCGTCTTATTCGCAGTGATTGGGTGATGCAGGCAGCCGATCTACACCATATTTTGGTGTCGAGCATGATGCGTGATGAGCATGTCATCATTTGCGGCTATGGTCGCAGTGGCCAAGCCTTGGCCCGTTTTTTAGAGCGTGAGGACATTCCTTTTTTTGCATTGGATTTAGATCCCAGTCGGGTGAAAGAAGCGGCTGCTGCTGGTGATGCGGTGGTGTTTGGTGATGCGGCGAAGAAAGAGGTGTTGTTGGCAGCCGGTTTGATGCGTGCCAAGGTGTTAGTGATTACGTATGCCGATACTCACTCTAGTATTCGGATTCTGAATGTGGTGCAAGCCGTACGGCCCGATTTGCCGGTGGTGGTGAGGACGATTGACGATAGCGATATGGATGTCTTGCGCCAAGCGGGGGCTGATGAGGTGGTGGCTGAGGTGATGGAGGGGAGCTTGATGCTGGGCTCTCAAGCACTGATGGCAATGGGGGTGCCATTAAATCGGGTATTGCGGCGGATTCGTAGTGTGCGCGAAGAGCGTTATAACTTGTTCCGTGGCTTTTTCCGGGGGGTGACGGATGACAGTTTGGCGTTAGACGACAATAAGCAACCGCGTTTAGGGGCGATTTTGCTCACGCCGGCTGCGTCTGCTGTCGGAAAGACATTACAAACCTTATATCAATCTGGTCTTGATGTTGAAATCAGAACAGTGAAACGGCGACAGCAGCGTTATAACCACCCGCCGGCTGATTTTGAGCTGCAAGCCGATGATGTCGTCGTCCTCCTCGGCCCCCCCGACCAACTCGCCGCTGCTGAAGCGTTGTTGTTGGAGGGGTAGAGGGAGGTGTGATTGTTTTTTTGTCAGCCTTGTTCCTAAACGTGCGGAGGCGCTATGCCCTATCTGAATCTCCAGAAATTGAGACTACGCGATTACCGTTGTTTCGAATCGATTGACATTGAATTTCACCCCCAGTTGACGGTACTGGTTGCTGCCAATGGAGCAGGGAAAACGTCGATTCTTGATGCTATTGCCGTTGCTTTTGGCCCCTATATTGGCGCATTTGATGAGGCAGTCGGCAAGCATTTCGAATCCAGTGATATCCGCTTGACTCAAATTCGGCAAACTGCGACCAACGAAATGGAATACGCACCCAAGGGTGTTTCCTTGGAGGCTATCGGTTTTATTCCTGATAGACAGGGCGATAATCATGTCTCTTCGACATGGCGGCGTGCGCTCATCAGTCCCACCAAAGCTAAAACCACCATTAAGGATGCCAAAGCGCTCATCGACTACGGTAAGCGTATGCAAGAGGCAGTGCGTACACGAGGCAATGATGTGTTGTTGCCTCTGATTGCGTACTACGGCACAGGGCGCCTGTGGCAGCAAAAAAAACTTACCGTCAACAATAAACTTGAGAGAACCTCGCGCACCATTGGCTATGTTGACTGCCTTGACCCAGCATCCAGTTATAAAACTTTCGCTGCTTGGTTTCGATACTGGAATCTCAACGCCAAAGATTTGCAACTGAAAGAACAAGCTCACACGGCAGCGTATGAAGAATTTGCTGGCTATATCGCTTCGGTGATATCAGCTGTTGATACTTGTCTAAAACCTGCCGCTTGGAAAAACCTCGAATACAGCTTCAAACTCGATACATTAGTCGCACATCACGAGCAACATGGTGAACTGCCTGTTGAGCTACTCAGTGACGGTATTCGCAATATGATTGGTATGGTGGCAGATATTGCGTTTCGTGCTACCAAGCTGAATGGACAGTTGGGTGCACAAGCCGCCGTACAGACGCCGGGCATTGTGTTGATTGATGAAGTGGATATGCATTTGCATCCGGAATGGCAGCAAGTGGTACTGCAAAATCTTACCCGTGCGTTTCCGATGATGCAGTTCATTGTCACCACTCACAGCCCTCAGGTACTCACCACGGTCAGCCGCGACAATATCCGGATTCTCCAACCCACAGAAACTGGCTTCGAAGCTAAAACGCCGGATTTCAGCCCTCTGGCACACGAGTCTGGTGATGCTCTAGCCAAAGTCATGGGGACGCACCGAGAGCCCGAGTTGCCTCTGCAGGATGACATCCGTCGTTACGAGCAATTGGTGCGAGCAGGTAGGGAAGATGGTGCTGACGCACAGCAACTGCGTGGTTTACTGGAAAAGGTTGGCTACCAATTCCACGAAAGTGACTTGGTGACTTGGCGTTTTCTTGCAGCACGCAAGTCGAATAAGGCGGCTGAGCATGGTTGAACTGCAACACCGTAGCACACCAACGCCGACGCTGACGGATTTTGTCGCCGCCCATCCCGTGCTAGGCGCTGCTGACTTTGACAGTCCTGCTTTCAGACCCGTCAAACAAGCGGTAAAAGCTGACTTGAATGTCGATCAGGGTGGGTTGTGTGCCTATTGCGAAAAGTTGCTACAGCCGACCGAAGGCCAGATTGACCACATCAAACCCAAAGCAGGTGTGAATGCTAGGCCAGACCTATGTTTCGTGTACCACAACTATGCCCACAGCTGTATCAACCAGAAAACCTGCGGGCAAAAAAAGAAAAATGGCCTGTTACCTATTGAGCCCAGCCTCGGTTGTAATGCTGAATGGGCGCTTTCCACTGATGGGACAATCGAGCCATTACCCGATCTAACTCGTCAACGCCACCACGCTGTTACCCAGACTCGTGACATGCTAGGTCTCAACAGGGATTCCAACCTTGTCGATGAGCGCAAGCGCTGGCTTGCGAACGCGATTACTGTCATGCAGCAGTCACCGGCTGATTTTTCGGAATTTCTCAAAAGCGCACCGTATCGGCATATTCTGGCTACCGCTTTTTGAAAGTTTAAGAACGGAGAATTCAAAAACCCGCTAAACACCGTTGACTGCGGCTTTTAGCGGGTTTTTGTTTTTTTGGTGCAGAAAGGGTATTAGCGACCTAATGCCCGTAGTGGTTGGGTGAGTTGTTCTTTGAGGGCTTCTTGTTTTTCCGTTTCCGTTTTCTTTTCTTTCACCAAGCGGTTGAAATCCAAAGCATAGGTGGGCGTTGCAATCGCGCCAGTGATTTTTAACGGAACGGAGAGCGTTTTGACTGAGGCAATAGCGGTGGGGTTGACGCTGGCTTCGAGGGCATAGTCGATAATGTTATCTACTAAATCAAATTTACCACTGCCCGATAAATTCAATAAGCTTGAATTTAAGCGCAGGTCTTGATTGCGTGCGATGCCATTATCAAAGCGGAAGCTGGCATTCAGCCGTTGGAACTCGGTTTTTTTACTGCCGTCTGGGGTCATCGGGCGTAATGACCAACTTTCCAATTCTGCTGGCAGATTACGCAAAGCGGCGACCAAATCAATGCCCGTGAGGGCTCCTTTATTCAGACTCAGTGCTAACGAACCATTCAGGGTTTTACGCAGTTCATCAAAGCTTTTTCCCTGTGCTCGAATTTGTACCCGCCCATCACCAAAACCTTCTAAGCGACCAAAATCGAAGACATCTTTTAACAAGGGATGGAGATTCATGCGACTGAGGCGTTGGTCAATCCGAATAATCGGTTGTTCGGGATTTTCCATTTGGAACGAGCCAGACAATTGCCCTTCGTAGATGTCAGCTTTGAGGCCTTCGAGGGCGAGGCGGTCTGGTTTAGCACTGAGATGGAAACCGACGTTGTGCATGGCAAAGCGGCCTGCAGACAACTCGCCAATTTCAAAATCACCTTCGACCGCCAAAGGGCCAAGCCAATCTAAGCCAAGTTTTTGCTTCGAATCTAATAAGGCTTTTGCCTGTTGAGCTTGGGCGCGGGGAAGGTAGCGGTTGAGGTCGAGGCGAGCTAACGAAAGCGAGAGATTGTGTTTGGGTTCGCTAAACCCTTGCTGTTTGCCCTGAATCCGCAATTTCTCGCCGTCTAATGTGCCGTCAAAAGTCCCATTGAGCAGATGGTTTTTAAGGTCAACACGCATTTCACCGATCAACGCTGAGCGCATTTCACGCCGTGGCAGGTGAGGTGAATTGAGGCGGGTAGACAAACGAAGTGGGGCGAGGTGGATATCATCGATAGCATTAAAATGCAGCGGGGTATCTATCGCCGCATTTAAGCGATGTTGACCAAAACGCCACTCTAAACGGCCTTCAATCCGCCGTGCGCGCCCATCATCACTGCCCACCGACACCGCTTGAATCTCGCCATCAAAGGCATAGCGCGAACCGGGCAGGTTGAGTTGCCCCTCCACCATCATCCGTGGGGCTTCTAGCCGCTGTGCCATGCTGGTTAAACTGGGAATATCGGCGGTGAAGTTAAGCAAAGGCTCCGTTGCGCGTAAATCAACATGCAGCATTTGCGCTTCGAGGCGGCTGCTGGCGACATTAAAGCGTGCTGCGCCGCTGGCTTCAAAGTGTAGACCGCGCACACCGGCGGCTTCGCCATTTAATAGCAAGGTCATGCCAGAGGTTGTGAGTTGCTCGCCCTCAACCACCACCGGCCCTCTTAATTGCAAGCTTAAGGCTCGTTCACCTTCGTGAACAATAGCTTCAACATTGAGTTCTGCTTGTTGATGTAAACCGTTTAGGCTAAAGCGAGTTTGTTCAAGGCGGAGGCGATAGGGCTGGTTGGCATCGCTGATATGTAAGGTCATATCGCGTAGCTCAACATCATCTAAGTCAATTTTGACATCACTTTGGCTGGCTGTTTGCAGCAAGTCAGCAATATTCAAACGACCTGTATCATTGCGGTAGAGATTGGCTTCGATATCGCGGGCAGCAAGATGGGTGACGACTTTTTCACCGCTTAATAACAAGGCCCACCAATCAAACCCCAATTCAATATCGGATAAGCTGGCGAATCGATCTGGGCTATTCGCTTCGCTAATAAACACTTTCTCGATATACACACCCGGCCGTGGCCAAGCTTGAGCACTGATTTTGCCTTGCACGCTAATACTGCGTTCGCGATCAGACAGCGCTGACTCGATATCTTGTCGTACTTGTTCGGCATTAAATTGCCAATGCACCATGGCAGTCAGGCCAAGCCAAACAGAGAGAAAGGCGATGAGAGAAAAAACGATGGCTTTCAGCCATAAGCGGCCTGAGTTCAGCTTCATCAGATTGGCCGTGAACAGGGGAGTTGAGACGGACGGTGCTGTTGTGGAGCGGGTGAAGGGAATCGAACCCTCGTCGTAAGCTTGGGAAGCTTCTGCTCTACCATTGAGCTACACCCGCAAAGCAAATCCAACGGGCTGTGATTAAAACAGCTTCTGTGCCTTTTGGCAATCTTCTTTTGTCGCTTTCCGCAGGCAACGACACACTTGCCGTTGTACTTTCTGCTATCTCGCCCCTGCACAATTGTGCTTGAGCCATGCACAATGATGGCCTTGCTGTCAGACAGCTTGCTTTTAAGAAAAGAGGAAATCGCATGCGCCGAATTGCCGTGTTTTATACTGGTGGAACGTTAGGCATGCGCGCCAGCCCAAATGGACTGGTGCCTGCATTAGAAGGAATTGCCGAACGTGTTGCCCGTTTAGCCCCACCCCATGTTGAATGTGCGTTTGAGGCTTTTTCTCCCCTGATCGATTCTGCGGCGGCAACGCCGGCTAATTGGGAACGTATCGCTTGTCGGTTGGCTGCGTTGCGTGATGAGTTTGATGGTTTTGTTGTCCTGCATGGCACCGACACCTTGGCATGGACGGCTTCGGCATTGGCATTTTTACTGCCCGGTTTTGGGAAGCCAATTGTGTTAACAGGGGCACAAAAACCCTTTTCCATTGTTGGCAGCGATGCCCCCGACAATGTTGCTGATGCACTGGCCGCCGCGTGTTTTATGCACCTAACTGAAGTGACCGTGGCGTTTGGTCGTCGTTTATGGCGTGCTTGCCGTGTGCGGAAACATGAAAGTGTCGCGTTGGATGCGTTTGCCACACCTGGTTTAGCACCCTTAGCCGAATTCGAGCCCGAGGTATTGTGGCATGCTGCCTTGTGGCGTGTGGACACGGTGCCATTTAGTTTACGTCCTTTTAATCCTAACCTGCGGGTTGCGATGGTGATGATGAGCCCCGGCGCGACGGTGGCTTGTCTGGCCGAGATGGTCGAACGCAGTAAATTGGATGGCTTGGTGTTGTTGTCGTATGGCAGTGGCAATACGCCAGATGATCCTCGCTTGTTGGCCGCGCTGGCACGGGCGATTGAGCGGGGAACGGTGGTGGTCAATGTCTCGCAGGTGTGGAATGGCTCAGTGGACATGAATGCCTACGCAACCGGCAGTGCTTTGGCTGCGATTGGCGTGTGGTCTGGTGGTGAATTGACGCCAGAAGCCGCGCAAACCAAGTTACAGATTTTGCTATCGGCGGATTACACCCCCGAACAACGGCGGGTGCATTGGATTAGTGATTGGGCTGGCGAAGGTGCGCCCGGCTTGGCCTTATTAAATTGAAAGACTGGGTAACATGACAGAGATTGTTGAAATTCATAACGAATACATCGCCCTGTGCGACTTGCTCAAAGTGGCCGGTGTGGTGGATAGCGGTGGCGCTGGCAAAGCATTGGTTGCCTCCGGTGTTGTCGCCGTCAATGGGGTGCAGGAATTGCGTAAAACCTGCAAAATCCGCCCCGATCAACAGGTGACTGGCCCCGGTTTTACCGTGGTGGTCAAAGGGCGGGGGGCATGATGTCAACGCCGTTCCCGCTTGCTGAGGATCCTGAACCGATTGCTCCCGAGATGCCACCAGACGGCGCGTGCTGTCAAAGCGGTTGTGACCCTTGCATTATGGATATGTACTACGTCGAGCTGGCGCAATGGCGACAGCTACACGCCGCGTGGCAGCAACGACAACACAAAACGCAGGAAACACACTCATGATGGCCTTGGATTTGCATTGCCATTCCACTGCTTCTGATGGTGCCTTGGCTCCCGACGTGTTGATGGTACGGGCCGCCGAACGTGGTTGTCGGGTATTGGCACTCACCGATCATGATTGCACACAAGGGATTGCAGTGGCGCGGCAGGTGGCACAACAGCATGGCTTGTATTTTCTTGCTGGTGTGGAAATATCGGTGACATGGCGCAAACGGACGCTGCATATTGTCGGCTTGGGAATTGATGAAACCCATCCCGAGTTGCAGGCCGGCTTGTTGTCGATTCGCCAAGGGCGGATTGAACGGGCGCGGCAGATGGCGGCGGATTTGGAACGAGTGGGAATTGTGGGGGCTTTTGACGGTGCAAAAACCCACTGCGCGAATTTAGACATGATTGGCCGTACACATATTGCTCGTCATCTGGTGGCAACTGGGGTGTGTAAAGATGTGGCGGCGGTGTTTCGCAAGTATTTGGTTGAAGGTAAACCCGGTTACGTCAAACATGAATGGGCACAACTGGCTGATGCCGTGGCATGGATTCGTGCCGCCGGTGGTGTGGCGGTATTGGCCCATCCGGGCCGTTACCCGATTGGTAAGCAGTTAATGAGTGAATTGCTGCAAGAGTTTATCTCGTATGGTGGCGAGGCAATTGAAGTGGTCAGCGGTAGCCATAGCGAGGACGATAACCGATTGTTTGCGCGTTATGCCCGTCAGTATGAATTGTTAGCCAGCGCTGGCAGCGATTTTCATGGGCCGGGCGAAGGTGGGCGTGATATTGGTTGGACACAACCATTGCCCGCTGATGTGGTGTCAGTGTGTTCGCGGTTTGCTGGCGCACAGGCGGCACTCGAAGCGGTATAAGTTTTTTATGGTTTATTTTGATAGGTTTTTTAGCAAATTATGGCGCAATTTTTCTCGATTCACCCCGATAATCCACAACAACGCTTGCTCCGTGAAGCAGTGAAAATCGTGCAACAAGGCGGTGTGATTGTTTATCCAACCGACTCGTGTTATGCCCTCGGCTGTCATTTAGGCGATAAACAGGCGATGGAACGCATTATGGCCATTCGCCAGTTGGATCTTCGCCATCACTTTACTTTGGTTTGCCGTGATTTATCTGAATTAGGCAGCTATGCCAAAGTGGACAATGTGCAATTCCGTCAGCTCAAAGCTGCCTTGCCGGGCCCTTATACGTTTATTTTACAAGCCAGTAAGGAAGTGCCACGGCGCACCTTACATCCCAAACGTGCCACGATTGGCCTGCGGGTGCCTGAACATACGGTGGCACAAGCCTTGTTGGCCGAACTGGGAGAACCCTTGTTGTCATGTACCTTATTGCTGCCCGGAGAAACCATGCCGATGGCGGATGCGTGGGAAATTCGTGAACAGTTGGAACATCAGGTTGATGCGATTATCGAAGGGGGATATTGCGGTATTGACCCGACAACGGTGATTGATTTAACAGATGATGTTCCGGTGTTAATACGGCAGGGGGCTGGGGATACCAGCTTATTTGGCTTTGCCTAAATTGCAACCATAAAGAGTCCCTCTATGGAAGAATTAAACCTGATTCAAAAAATCAGTGTCTATGCTTTGCCGGTGTTATTAGCCATCACTGTACACGAAGCTGCCCATGCTTATGCCGCTCGTCACTTTGGCGATAACACGGCGTTTATGTTGGGGCGGATGACCCTCAATCCGTTAAAACATATTGAAATGATCGGGACGGTTGTTGTCCCATTATTGGCGGTGATGTTGGGCGGCTTTATTTTTGGCTGGGCCAAGCCGGTGCCGGTGGATTTTGGCAAGCTACGCCAACCCAAAAAAGATATGTTGTGGGTAGCTGCCGCCGGCCCAGCGGCTAACTTTTTGATGGCGATTGGCTGGTTAATCGTCTTAAAGTTGGGCTTGGCGATGGACGGCATGTATAGCCAGCCTATGGTGTTGATGGGGCAGGCTGGTATGATGATTAACTTGTCGCTGATGGTGCTCAACTTGTTGCCGTTGCCGCCGCTGGATGGCGGTCGTATTGTGATGAGTCTGTTGCCCAATCGACAAGCGTGGCAGTTTTCGCGCCTTGAACCCTACGGCATGTGGATTTTGCTTGGCTTGCTGGCGACCGGCTTGTTGAGCGTGATTATGCGTCCGTTTATGGCGGCTTTGTATGGTTTGTTCCGCTTCTTTATTTAATCTGTTTCAACTTGTGTGTTTTTAACTGAAAGACGATTTCCATGTATCTCAATCGCGTTCTCTCTGGTATGCGCCCTACGGGTAGCCTGCATCTTGGCCACTATCACGGCGCTTTGAAAAACTGGGTGAAATTGCAAAGCGAACACGAGTGCTTTTTCTTTGTGGCTGACTGGCATGCGTTAACCACCAGCTATGACGACCCTTCCATCATTGAAAAAAGCACATGGGACATGGTGATCGACTGGTTGGCAGCAGGGGTAGACCCGTCTCAATCGACATTATTTATCCAAAGCCGTGTGCCTGAACATGCGGAGTTGCATCTGCTGTTGTCGATGATTACGCCTTTATCGTGGTTAGAGCGAGTACCAACCTATAAAGACCAAATTGAAAAATTGGCGCATAAAGACCTCGGCACCTACGGTTTCCTTGGGTATCCCCTGATGCAATCGGCGGATATTTTGATCTATCGCGCCTTGTATGTGCCGGTGGGCGAAGACCAAATTCCTCATATTGAAATCACCCGTGAAGTGGCGCGCCGTTTTAATCATATGTATGGCCGTGAGGCGGGGTTTGAGGATAAAGCCTGTGCCGCGATCAAAAAAATGGGCAATAAAAAAGGCCGCCTCTATCAAGAATTGCGCACACGCTATCTGCAAGAAGGTGATGACGAGGCGTTAGAAGCAGCGCGGGCGTTGTTGGCCGATGCACAAAATATCAGTCATGGCGACCGTGAACGCTTGTTTGGTTATTTGGAAAATAAAGGCAAAGTGATTTTGGTTGAACCACAAGCCTTGTTAACTGAAGCCAGTCGGATGCCGGGTTTAGATGGTCAAAAGATGTCGAAAAGCTACGGTAACGGCATTTTCTTGCGCGAAGAACCCGATTCGGTGTCGCGTAAAATTCGTGGTATGCCAACCGACCCAGCGCGAGTCCGCCGCACCGATCCGGGTAATCCCGAGAAATGTCCGGTTTGGCAATTACATCAGGTCTATACCGACCGCGATACCCATGAATGGGCCGAAGCCGGCTGTAAGAGCGCTGGCATTGGCTGTTTGGAATGTAAACAGCCGCTGATTGATGCGGTGTTGGAAGAACAAAAACCGATGTTTGAACGGGCGCAGCGTTATTTAGATGACCCAACCTTAGTCAAAGCGATTGTTGCTGATGGTTGTGAGCGGGCGCGTAAAATTGCACAAGACACCATGCGTGATGTGCGCGAAGCCATGGGTTTAGGCTATTGAGCGCAGTCCCTCTCGCCCATGTATTTGGTGAGCCAGTTTTTGAAGCCCCGCAGGATTTGTTTATTCCGCCTGATGCCCTGCGGGTGTTTTTAGAACGGTTTGAAGGGCCGCTGGATTTGTTGCTGTATTTAATTCGGCGACAAAACTTGAATGTGTTAGATATTCCGATGACTGCGGTAACCACGCAGTACCTCAATTACATCAACACCATGCAGGCGGCACGGTTAGAATTGGCGGCGGAATATCTGTTGATGGCGGCGACGCTGATTGAAATTAAATCTCGCCTGTTGTTGCCACGGCCCATTCATGTCACTGAAGACGATCCAACGGAAGATCCGCGTGCCGAATTGGTGCGGCGGTTGTTGGAATATGAACAGATGAAATTGGCCGCCCAAGCCCTCGACCGTCGGCCACAAGCCGAGCGTGATTTCACGTGGTTATCGGTATGGGTTGAGCCAAATACGGCACATATTCTTCCTGATGTTTCAGCGATTGATTTGCAGCAGGCGTGGTTAGCGTTATTATCGCGCGCCCGCCATCACCGTCATCATCAAGTGCAACAAGATGAATTGTCGGTGCGTGAACAAATGAGCGATATCTTGCGCCGACTGCAACAACAGCCTTTTCTTGAGTGGACGGCTGTTTTTCCGCCGTTGGCTGGGGTGGCGCATATCGTGGTGTGTTTTATCGCCATTTTAGAATTGGCAAAAGAAGGTTTGTTACGGATTGCCCAAGAAGCACCGTTTGCACCTATTTGGTTGCAACTGAACGCGTCCTTTTGTCAGGGCGAATTAGAGATTGATGGACAGTGAGACCGATGGAAAACACGGATTTGAACCACTTGAAAACCGTGGTGGAAACGGCCTTATTGGTCAGTACCGAACCAATTTCGGTGGGTGATTTAAAAAAATTATTCAATGAGCCGATTTCGACCGCGCTGTTAAATGAACTGCTGCAAGATATCCAAGCCGATTGGCAGGCGCGTGGGGTGGAATTGGTAAAACTGGCGTCGGGTTGGCGTTTTCGTGCCCGCGCTGAATTTAAGCCCTATCTTGATCGCCTCCACCCAAGCCGCCCGCCACGTTATTCACGGGCAGTGATGGAAACCTTGGCCATTATCGCCTATCGTCAACCGGTGACCCGTGGGGATATCGAAGCGATTCGCGGGGTGAGTGTATCAAGTCATGTGATGCAAACCCTCAGTGAACGTGGCTGGATTGAAGTGATTGGCCATAAAGAGGTACCGGGTCGCCCCGGCTTGTATGCCACCACCCGCAAATTTTTAGATGATTTAAGCCTCGCCAGTTTGCGCGATTTACCACCTCTTACCGATTTGGGTCACTTAATTGTGCCCGATTTGCCTGATCTGGATTCTGTGGTTGCAACCCCAGAATCTTCCACCAACTAAAAGCAGTGCTGTGCGTCCGCACAGTACGAATCACAATAAAGTGTTTTTCTATGTCTAAAACTCCACGCCATCGGGCGCGTGATGCCGCCCAATCGCCGCGTCAAGGCAACAACGCCTTCCGCCAACAAAACACCCCTCAAGGTCGCCGTACTGCCTCCGCTGCGCCGGACGCAGAAGGTGCCGGTTACCGTGATCGCAAACCAAGCGAACCCCGTCGTCAAGCCAATCGCGATGGTCAAGAAGCACCGTTTGCCAGCACGGGTTACCGTGATCGCAAACCAAACGAACAACGCCGTCAAGCCAATCGTGATGGTCAAGAAGCACCATTTGCCAGCACCGGCTTCCGTGATCGTAATGCCACTGGCAATAAACCACCGCAAAACGGCGGCAGCAAACCATTTCCAAGCGAGCAGCCGACCTGCCGAAGGGTCGTATGTCGCGGTACAACGGGCGAAAAAACTGGCATTGCGTGCGCCTTCGCACAAAGAACAGTTACGCATTGAACGCTTAAAAGATCTGCGGGTAAAACCAGAGGATTTGCCAGCGATGCGTTTGCAAAAAGCGATGGCTTTGGCTGGTTTGGGTTCTCGCCGTGCGATGGAAGAATTGATTCAGGCTGGCCGTGTCACCATTAACCATCGTCCTGCACAGCTGGGTGACCGTGTTTCACCAGATGATAAAGTGCGTTTAGACGGTAAACCTGTGTTTATCCGTTGGCCTGATCGTTTGCCACGGATTGTGATTTATCACAAACAAGAAGGTGAGTTGGTAACCCGCGATGATCCAGAAGGTCGAGTCACTGTGTTTGACCGTCTGCCGCAAGCCCATTCCAGTCGTTGGGTGGCGGTGGGGCGTTTGGATTTGAATACCAGTGGTTTGTTGGTGATGACTACCAGCGGCGAATTGGCCAATCGGATGATGCACCCAAGTTTTGAGGTCGAGCGCGAGTACGCTGTGCGAGTGTTGGGCGAGTTGACCGATGAGTTAAAAAAATCGTTACTGGCTGGGATTGAGTTGGAAGATGGGACGGCAAAATTTGACCGTTTGATTGACCAAGGCGGCGAAGGTGCCAACCACTGGTATCGAGTGATTATTCGTGAAGGTCGGAATCGCGAAGTGCGGCGCTTGTTTGAGGCTGTTGGTTTGACGGTGAGCCGCTTGATTCGGGTGCGCTTTGGTGCGTTGACTTTGCCACCCCGCTTAAAACGCGGCCAGTTTTATGAGCTGAACGCCAGCGAAGCGGCACAGGTGATGAAATGGGCTGGCTTGGATGTGAACGGTTTAGCACGTGAGTGAGTATGTCAGGTCATGATTTTGCTGCCGATGATGAGGCAGATGAACAAGAACTGAAGCAATTGCCAACCGGCCGTAACTATATGACGCCAGCTGGTTGGCAGCGCATGAAAGATGAGCTCTACCAGCTGGTGCATAAAGAACGGCCCGAAGTGGTGAATGTGGTGAGTTGGGCCGCAGGAAACGGTGATCGCTCAGAAAATGGCGACTATCTGTATGGTAAGCGGCGATTGCGTGAAATTGATCGCCGCATTCGGTTTTTGACCAAGCGGTTGGAAATCGCCGAAGTGGTTGATCCAGAAACCCGCGAAGCCACCGATCAGGTGTTTTTCGGCGCGACGGTAACGGTATGGCGGCAAAGTGGTGAAGAACAAACGCTGTCGATTGTTGGGATTGATGAAGTGGATCTCAGCCAAGGGCGGGTGAGTTGGATTTCACCGATTGCGCGCACCTTACTCAAGGCGCGAGAAGGCGATGTGGTGCGTTTGCGTACCCCTGCTGGGTTTGAGGACATCGAAATCCTCGATGTGCAGTACCGGAAATTACCGTGATGCGCTGGCGTGGGGTGCTCGGCGTGATGGGGGGATGGCTGCTGTGTGCGTCAGCATTGGCGGCGCCGCAGCTGGTTATCCAACTTGCCGATGATTCGTTGCGTAGCCTGTTAGAAAAACATCTGGAAGTGATGCGCTGGCGCGGTGATGACCGCGTCAGTGAGGCGCAGTGGCAGCGCTTGTTACAACAGACACCGCAACATATCCATGATCTATTAGCCAGCGAAGGCTATTTTTCCTCGGTTGTCCGTTTGGACGATACCAGCCACCCACCCCGTTTTATCGTTGAATTAGGCCCACAAACGACTATCGGCGAAGTGCAATTTCAGCTCGAAGGCGAGATTGCACAACGCGATGACTATGCCGCACGGCGGCGGCAAATGCGTCTGGCAATGGGATTGGAACGCGGGCTGCCTTTTACCAGTGCATTGTGGGCAGAGGCGAAAAAAAAGGGGCTGCAACAGCTGTTAATTGACCGCTATCCTGCGGCAACACTGGCGTTTAGCCAAGCAGAGGTGGATCCTGAAACCGCGCAAGCCAAATTGGTGCTGCGCTATGACAGTGGTGCCCCCTATCGCTTAGGGGCTATCAGTATTGACGGGTTACAACGCTATCCCGATACCGTGATTCGCCACCTTGCCCCATTTCAGGTCGGCGACGATTATCGGCAAGATAGTCTGTTAGATTTTCAAACGGCTTTGCAAAGTACGCCCTATTTTGCTCGGGTGTTTGTCGATAGTGATGTCAGTTTGGCGCAGGCCCAACAGATTCCGGTTCGTGTGGCGGTTGAAGAAGGGCCACAACAGCGTTTTGCCTTGGGGGCAGGCTATAGCAGTAACACCGGCTACCGCAGCGAAATGAACTACCGCCATCATAACCTTTTTGGATGGGGCTGGATGGCCGAGGCGGGGTTGAAATGGGAACAGAAACAACAGCAGTTTGAACTGGGTGTACGGCTGCCTGTCGATGAAAAAGGTTATCGCCATCGCTTTGGCTTTGTGGAAGAGCGACAAGATTTAGAAAACCTGCCATTGCAACGCGACAAAATTTCTCTCAGCCGCAGCCGACAACGTCAGCAAATTGACACCACGCTGGCGTTGCAATACCAACGGGAACGGGCCGAACCGGCTGCTGCACCCGTTCGGCGGACGCAAGTGTTGTGGGCTAACTATGTGTGGAGCCAACGGCAACTGACGCCTGCCCTGAATCCGCAACGTGGTTATGCGTGGCAATTTGAACTCGGAGGGGCGGTGCGTGGGGCATTGTCTGATACCTCAATGGTGCGCGGTTATGCCCGAGGGGTTCGCTATCTCCCTCTGCCGGAACGCCGTTGGGGCTATCTATTATTGCGCGCCGAGGCGGGGCAAGTGTGGGCAGAACAAGGGGCGGACGTTCCCACCGATTTATTGTTTCGTACCGGTGGCAGTCAAACCGTCCGTGGCTATGACTTTGAAAGCCTAGGTGTGCGGCAAGGACAAAGTGTGTTAGGTGGACGGGTGATGATGGCAGCCAGTGCGGAATATGTTTACCCAATGACCCCTCAATGGGGCAGTGCTGTTTTTATTGACGTAGGTGATGCCACCAGTCATTGGCCCGCCTTGAACTTGAAACGCGGCTATGGTGTGGGGGCGCGTTGGGCCAGCCCAGTTGGGCCGTTGGCTTTTGATGTGGCCTATGGTGAAGCGACGCAACGCTGGCGCTTGCATTTTGCTTTGAATATGGGGTGGTAAGTGCGACGCTTGCTGCGATGGGGAAGTGCTGTTTTCTTGCTTGTGCTTGCTGGCCTGTTATGGCTATTAGGCTTATTGAGCAGCGAGGGGGGCAGCCGGTGGGCGGTCGATCAACTCAATCATTGGGGGCAAGGCGTTGTTGCCATCGCCGATAGTCAAGGCATTGTGACCCAAAAATGGCAGGCGCAGGGCATTGTCCTGACGTTACCGACTATGCAAGTGCGCTTGTCTCAACTGCGCTGGGATTGGAACTTCCCCGCCTTATGGCAAGGTCAACTGCATTGGCGGCAGTTCCAACTTGGGCAGCTTCATATTACCAGCCAAGGAGATGATTCTCCGCTACAAGTCCCAGCAGATTTACAACTGCCGTTAGCGGTGGCTGTGGATCGTTTTGAACTGGGGGCGCTGTTATGGGGCTCAGAACAGACGCTGTTTATGCAGCAAGTGGCGTTACGTTTTGACAGCGATGGCCGGCAACATCAATTACAACTGCAACAACTCGATAGTCCGCTGCTTCTTGCACAGGCCCAAGGCCGTATGCGCCTTGATGGCAAAGCGCCATTTCCACTACAAGCTGATATCGATTTTCAAGCAGGACAAGCCACTGCCCACGGCACGCTTGCATTGCGTGGTCAGTTAGCACGTCTTGGTGTGACTTTGCAGGCGCGCCACGCCACTGATTTCAATAGCCATCTTCAACTCACTGCCTTTCCTTTTGCAGCAACACCGTGGCAAAAAATCGCTTGGTTACAAGGTCATGTGCGGCAGTTTAATCCACAACAGTGGTTGCCCACTTTACCGGCCGGACAATGGCAAGCCGAATTTCGGGCACAGGGTGACCAACAGGCGATGCAAGGCGAATTTTGGTTAGACAATCAACAACCTGCGAAGTGGGGAAATGGCTTCCCTGTTCGTCAGGTGGTGGCGAAATGGCAATGGCGCGAACCAAAACTGATCGTTGACCACTTAGAGATTGATACCCTCGGTGGGCAGTTACAGGCCGCAATGGAAGTCAGTGCCGAGCACTTGCAAGCACAGTTACAGACCACGCACCCCTTACAACTCGCTCAATTGGCCCCTGAATTACCACCGCTACAACCGGTATTGGATTGGAAACTGGCTGGCCCGTGGCAAGCACTGCTATTACAGGCGAATATCACTGAACAACAACGTCGTCTGACCGTGGCGGCCGAGTTGGTCGGTGATCCGCGTGGCACCTTGGCTTTACACGCGGTCAAACTGTCGCAATTGCGGTTGCAAGATGGGGCTGGTTCATTACAGGCCGCCGGTGCGTGGCAAGCCGCCACGAGACAACAGCCGGCGAAACTATCACTGACCGGTGAACTGCAAGGCTTGAATCCAGCGCACTATCATCCGGACTGGCCGCAGGGCAAACTGGGCTTATCGTTTACCGCTGAAGGGCAATGGCAAGCTGAATGGTTAGGCAAACTGCAATTTGTCATGTTGCCGAGCCAACTGCAACAACAGCCCTTGCAAGGTGAAGGCAAGTTGCAGTGGCAAGCCGAACGCTTACAAGTGCCACAGTTATCGCTGCGTTTGGGCAGTAATCAGCTGTCGCTAGCCGGTGCCTTTGGGCAGGTGGGTGATCGGTTGACGGCACAAATTCACGCACCTAACTTGGCGCAGTTGGGGGGCGATTTCAGCGGGCAGGTACAGGCTAAAGCACAATTCGCCGGCCGTTTTACGGCACCAGAAGTCCAGTTTGAATTACAGGCCAAACAAGTGGTCTGGCCACAATGGTTGAGTTTGGCAGAGGCTGAAGGGCGTGGTGAGCTGCAATTGGCCGCTGCCAGCCCATTTAAAATCAATTTGGCCCTGCGCCAATTGCGTCTACCCCGTCAAAACATAGCGGTATCTCAGCTGTCGTTACAAGGGCAGGGGCAACGCCAACACCATCAGCTGCAGTTACAGATGACCGCTGACATCGCTGGGCAAGCAGTACAAAATCAACTGCGGTGGCAAGGTGGGTTTCAAGAACATGATGTGACGTGGCGTGGTACATGGCAGCAATGGCAACAACAAGCGGGTGCCTATTCCGTCACGTTAATGGCACCGACGGCATTGATGGTGTCCCCCTCGGCAATTTCGTTAGAAAACGCACGTTTTAAGCTGGCACAAGGTGAAATTGCCCTACAGCAGCTGCAATGGCGACCACAAGCATGGCAAAGCCGAGGCTGGGCAAAAGGGGTGGTGCCGACCTTGTGGCTACCGGCAACGTGGCTACAACAACCTGATTGGCATCTAGAAAGTCAGCTACAACTGGCTGCGGAATGGAATGTGCAACATCAAGCAGGGGAATGGCAGGGGCAGGTGAATCTGCAGCGAGAACAGGGTGACATGACTGTTATTCCCCAACACACCGCCAGTCAGCCTTTGCCATTACAACTGCGACAAGCGACATTACAAGCGGTGTTTGCCCAACAACAGCTCACCCTGCGGACACACTGGCAAAGCGTTGCCGGACAATTGACCGCATCGGTGCAACTGCCGTTGCGACAAGGACAGCTTCGCCCAGACAGCCCATTACAAGGCCAAGTGCAATGGCAATTGGCGGATTTAGCGCCGATTAGCTATGCACTATGGCCACAAGGAAAAGCCAGCGGTCAATTCGCTGCGGCTTTGACGTTGACAGGCAGCTGGCAACGCCCGTTGTGGCAAGGTCAACTGTCTGGTGATCGTTTGGCGATACAAGCCGAGCAATATGGGATTGCGTGGCAACAGGGTCAGCTCCGCGCCCAAATGCGTGATAACCGCTTGCAAATTGATACCCTGAGTTTTCAAGGTCAACAAGGCAGTTTGCGTTTACAAAATGGCCAATTTGATCTCCTAACCTCTCCTATCCGTGGTCGGGCTGAGTTGGTGTTAGACCAGTTATTGCTACGCCAAACCCCCTCGCGTGAGCTGGTGGTCTCTGGACAAACACAGGCAACAGTGGATGCTTCGGGGATTCAGTTGTTGGGGAAATTGGTGGTGGTACGGGGGATGATGGATGTGCCAGAGGGGGATGCGCCACAATTGGCCTCTGATGTGGTGGTGAAAGGGCGCCCCCGTCCCTTGCCTGCGCCGCCGGCCGCGTTGCCGTTACAAGTGCAGTTAACAATCAGCCTACCGGAGGAAGCGTTGCGCGTGCGGGGGCGTGGCGTGGATGCGTGGTTATCTGGTGAATTGTTATTAAAAGCGCCCCCCAAGCAAGCGCCACAGCTAAGCGGCGTCATTCGAGTCGATCGCGGTAAATTTACCGCTTATGGGCAGGAATTAGCCATTGAGCGCGGTGAAGTTACGTTCCAAGGGTTGGCGGATAATCCGGCGTTGGATATTGTCGCTATGCGCCGTGGCTTGGCTGTGGAGGCTGGGGTGGCTATCACTGGCTCGGCATTGCAACCAAAAGCGCGTTTGGTATCAGAGCCTACGGTGCCCGATGCACAAAAGCTGTCGTGGTTGATTTTGGGACGAGATAGTTTTGCCGGTGGCAGTAGTGGCGATGTTGGGCTATTACTTGCCGCCGGCAGTGCGCTGCTGTCAGATCGCGATGCGGTTTCTGTGCAACAACGTATTGCTGATACCTTGGGTTTAGATGAATTGTCGATTCGGCAAGTCAAAGGCACTCAAGCACAAAGCCCACAACAACAGCTGCTCTCGGTTGGTAAGCGTTTATCCGATGCGCTCTCAATTAGCTATCAACAAAGTTTGTCCGGCACCACACAGCTGATGTTAATTAGCTACCGATTGTCGAAGCATTGGTCGTTGATTGGCCGCACGGGGTCGGAAAATGCAGTTGATATTTTCTATTCCCTGCCATTTGATCGACCCCCTGCTCGACCCTAACTGCGTGCGACAATCGGGCCGCGATTGGTATAGGACTTAATGCCTTGTAGCATGGCATCGGCAATACGCTCTTGATGGGCGCGGTTGACCAGTTTAGCTTCTTCGTCTGGATTACTGATAAACGCAGTTTCAACCAAAATCGAAGGAATATCAGGGGCTTTTAGCACCGCGAATCCTGCTTGTTCGACCTGATTTTTGTGTAAGCGGTTGATGCCCCCGAGTTGTTTTAACACCGAGTTAGCTAAACGCACGCTGTCATTGATGGTTGCGGTTTGTGTCAGGTCTAACAGCGTGTGTGCCAGATATTTATCTTTGGTGTTGATTTTCACCCCACCCACCAAATCGGCATCGTTCTGTGTTTGTGCCAACCATTTGGCAGCGGTACTGGTGGCGCCTTTCTCGGACAAGGTAAAGACAGATGAGCCGCGTGCACTCGGTTGAATAAAAGCATCAGCATGGACCGAAATAAATAAATCAGCGCGGACTTGTCGCGCTTTCGCCACGCGAACCCCAAGAGGAATGAAGATATCTGCATCGCGGGTGAGATAGGCACGCATACCCGGCATGGCATCAATGCGTTTTTTCAACAAACGCGAAATCGCCAATACCACATCTTTTTCTCGCGTTCCGGATGGCCCAATCGCGCCCGGATCTTCTCCACCGTGACCGGGATCGATCATGACGGTAAAAGGGCGTGTTCCACGGCTGTTATTTTTACTCGGTTTGTCATCATCGTCTTGATCGCGTTTGCTATCTCGACGCGGCTTATCGTTTTTATCTGTTTTCGCTGTCTTGTCTGGTTCTGTTTGGTCAGACTTATCGCTTTTACTATCACGTTCCGCTTTTTTCTGATGCTTGTCGGCCTGACTTTGTGCGCTCTTATCGTCTTTGTCTAAGTCACCTTTGTTGAATTCGTTGAGGAGTGCCAGCAATGGGTCATCGCTGTGGGTCGGGTAGAGATCGATCACCAGTCGATGTCGATATTCAGCTACCGGCGGTAGTGTAAAGACCTGTGGACTGACTTCATTTTTGAGGTCGAGCACGATGCGGACGGTGGTTGGTGTAAATTGACCTGCCCGTGCAGCGCGGATAAAAGGATCATCCACCACTTGCCCATTGAGTGCCCGCAACATCGCGTTTAACTGCACCCCTTCCACATCCACGACCAACCGTTCGGGGTCTTTAATGGTGAAATACTTGAACTTGAGGGAATTGGAGGCTTCGAGGGTGACGCGAGTATAGGTGTCGGAAGGCCATGTTCGTACCGCAATAATCTCACTGGCCGCCGCAAAACCCACTCGCGATACGGTGAGCAATAAACCAGCTGCACCCGCTTGTAACAAACGGCGGCGGTTTAGATCGATAGCGTGTTCAGACATATGCGTCCCGTATCTGTATGAGAAAAAAGCTGCAACACCCGACCATGATTGTGGACTGCAAGCGCCAGCGTCAGATCGGGTGGTGGGGTTAAACCAGCGGCCTTGTCGGGCCATTCAATCAAGACCAACGATTGTGGATGAAAATATTCATCAAACCCCGCTTCAAACCACTCATCGGGGTCGGCAAAACGATAGAGGTCGAAATGATACACTTCTGCTTTTGCCAAAGAATAGGGCTCAACGAGGGTGTAAGTTGGGCTTTTTACTCGGCCTTGATGACCCAATCCCCGTAGCAAACCACGGCTGAGGGTGGTTTTCCCTGCGCCCAAGTCACCTTGTAGATAGACGGTCATACCGGGCTGCAAACACTGTGCCAGTGCGTGGCCTGCGGCCAATGTAGCCTCTTCATCGGGTAAATCAATCGTCAGGCTGTCAAAAGAATAGGTCATAAATGGTAAAGAATTTATCAAATAGCGGTGCCGCAAGTGGTTGATTATCGCGGATTTCTTGAGCAAATCAAAGTCTGGGCCGATGTGCTAGGGTTTTCTGGATTGTCGGTCAGTGCAGCTCATATCTCACCTGCAGCGGTTGCCCGTTTGCAAGCATGGCTGGCTGAGGGCTGTCATGGTGAGATGGGATATTTACAACATCATGCCCATTTACGCGCCGACCCTACGTTATTGGTCGAGGGCGCGGTCAGTATTTTGTCTCTGCGGATGCCTTATTTACCTCATTCGCCTGCCGAAGCACAACAAGCCCTTGCCCAATCTCAGCAAGGGTATATTTCTCGTTATGCCTTAGGACGCGATTATCACAAAGTGTTGCGGCAACGCTTACAAAAATTGGCAACCCAGATGACCGACTATCTTGGGCCATTTGGTTATCGTGTCTTCACTGACAGTGCGCCGCTGATGGAGGTTGAATTAGCACAGGCGGGGGGACTTGGTTGGCGCGGTAAACACACTTTATTGCTGGATGGCCGTGAGGGGTCGTTTTTCTTTCTGGGTGAGATAGTGACAGATTTGCCCTTGCCGACAACGGAACCCGTGCCGGCGCACTGTGGGCGTTGTCGTCGTTGTTTAGATGCCTGTCCGACGGGGGCAATTGTAGAGCCGTATAAGGTCGATGCTCGGCTGTGTGTGTCTTATCTAACGATTGAACACCGTGGCCCAATCCCAGACAAGCTGCGCCCTTTATTGGGGAATCGCATTTATGGCTGTGATGATTGCCAGTTGGTGTGCCCGTGGAATCGCTTTGCCCAACTGAGCCCCCTCACTGATTTTGCAACGCGTCACCAGCTCGATCAATTAACGCTGGTTGAACTTTTCCATTGGACTGAAGCCGAGTTTGCCCAAAGAATGGCAGGCAGCGCCATTTACCGGATCGGTTTTGAGCAATGGTCGCGTAATATTGCCGTTGCTTTGGGGAATGCACCCACTCAGCCTGATGTGATTCAGGCTTTACAGCAGCGGGCGGCGGATGCTTCCGAGTTAGTGCGGGAGCATGTCGGGTGGGCGTTGGCACAACATGGCGTGGTATGATGCCTCGCACCTCAAACAGCCATTTGTTTTTTGAAAGTGAGTAAGACGGAATGAGCACAGCCGACCGGCGGCCAATAGGCGTTTTTGATTCTGGGATTGGCGGACTGACCGTGGTTCGCGCACTGATGGACCGATTGCCGTTTGAAGATATTGTCTATTTTGGTGACAGTGCTCGGGTGCCGTACGGGGTGAAGTCTGTCGCCACGATTGAAGATTTTACCCGTCAAATTGCCGAGTTTTTGCTACAGCGTGAAGTCAAAGCCTTGATTATTGCGTGCAATACGATGGCGGCGGTGGCGGTTGAGGTGGTAAAACAGGTGGCAGGTGAGGTGCCTGTGCTGGATGTGATTGATGCTGGCGCCCGTGCGGCAGCGCGGGTGACCCATTCCGGTGCGATTGGGGTGATTGCAACGCCGACAACGGTGAACAGTAACGCCTATGCACGCGCCATTCATCATCTTGATCCTGATGTGCGCGTGTATTCGCAAGCCTGTCCTTTGTTTGTACCGTTGGTGGAGGAGGGATGGTTAGATCATCCGGTAACGCGGTTGACTGCGGAAGAATATTTGAAGTCTGTCTTAGTCGAGGATGTCGATACGCTGGTGTTGGGGTGTACGCACTATCCTCTGATTAAACCGTTGTTGCAGCAAGTGTGTGGTGATGAGATGACGATTGTGGATTCTGCTGTCACCACTGCCGAAGCCACCGCCCGCCGCTTGAGCGAACTTGGTTTGCTGAATCCCCAGCGAGAGATGCCGAACTATCACTATTATGTGACAGACATTCCCTTACGCTTTCAAAGCATCGGCGAACGCTTTTTAGGTCGTTCAATTCGACAACTTGAAATGGTGCGGCTGGGGAGTTAAGAGGATTAAGACAGCTTGCGCGTGAAGTGAAACGAACTGATGACAAAGCCGTGACGGAAGTAAAGGCGGTGGGCATCGGTGCGCCAAGTGCCAGAGTCGAGTACCAATTCCCTGCGAACGGGCGGTTTCGTCGGTGACCAGATCATCGACATACAACCGTAAATTCTCGTAGGTATTCTCGTATAAACGGTACAAAGCCAAGCCTACGACCACTTCATCTTGTACCGCCACCACCATTCTTGCCCCGCCAGCAAACACCCTTTGCATTTTTTCGGCATAGGCTTCTGGCAACATCGGGCGCAGTTGGCGATGGACCGCTGCAGCACGTTCTAGCCACAGCGGTTCGAGAATCTGCCCTTGTCCATCGGTAATCGCGATGATGTGTGCAGAACTCGCCATCGTGATTAACCTTTGCTTGGTGCCATCACAACCGCTTCACCGTCGATAACCACATTGCCTTTGACGGTGCATACGGTGGACAGGGTGACACGTTTTTTCGCAGGATCCAGTGCCGTCACGGTCACTTTTGCTGTCACGGTATCACCGATACGAACAGGGGCTTTGAATTTCAGGTTTTGACCGAGGTAGATGGTGCCAGGGCCGGGCAGACGGGTGCCTAACACGGTGGAGATAAAACCTGCCGACAACATGCCGTGAGCGATACGACCTTTGAACATGGTGGTTTCTGCGTATTCGGCATTGATGTGAACAGGGTTGTCATCACCCGACACTGCAACGAACAACAGCACATCGGCTTCGGTAATGGTTTTTGCGTATTCTGCGCTTTGGCCAATGCTGAGATCTTCAAAGTAACAAGTCATTTTGTATCCTGTGCAAAACATGTTAATCAAATTGGTGCAGTGCTAGATTCTGTGCCAGTTATTGCAGAAAGGCAATTTAAGACTCTGTTAAAATCAGCACATTGTCTTAACCACCACTGCCATTGCTTTGGAGCCACCTATGCTGCACCGTATCAAAGTTGCCCACAAAATCTTTCTGATTGTGTCATTCGTTGGTGTGTTGCTGGCATTGTTATTTGCCGTGTCTTTCCTCTCTTTTTCACATCTGCGGCAAGAACTGGATGTGGTGAAAAATCAAGGTATGCCGAATGCGATGGTGGCAAAAGACATGCAAATGCAGGTGGTTCAGATGCAACAGTGGCTCACTGATATTTCTGCCACCCGTGGGCTTGATGATTTAGATGATGGCTTTCAAGAAGCCGCAGCAGCCAAAAAATTGTTTTTTCACGACCTCGAAATTCTACGCCGTCACTATCAGCAACAACATGACACCCAAGGCTTGCAACAGATTGCTGAAATTGAACAGCGTTTGGGGCAGTGGTACCAAACGGGTGAAAAAATGGCACGGGCGTATATCGCGGGTGGTCCAGAAGCGGGCAACCCGATCATGGGTGAATTCGATCAGGTGTCTACACAGCTACAAAAAGCGCTTGAGCCAGTGATTAACGGGCAAATGCAAGATGCCGGACATGATATTGATAAAAGTATTGCTGATCTTGAACGCATCCAGTGGTGGATTTTGTTGGGAATGTTATCAATCCTATTGGTGTTGATTTTTGGTGGCACGTTGTTGGCGCGTGGGGTGGCGTTGCCGTTAAATCACCTGAGTCATTTAATGACCAAGCTGATTGCAGAAAAAGATTTTTCAGTGCAATTAGACGTCAAGGGGAAAGACGAAATTGCCAATGTATCGAACTGCTTTAACCAGCTAGTGGTGATGTTGCGTGAGATGTTGCAACAGTTTACCCATGATATTCACCAACTTGACCACATGGCGGCAGAATTGGCTGAGGTGATTACAACCTCATCACGTAGCGCACAGGAAACCAGTCAATCCGCTTCGGGCATGGCGGCGGCGGTGGAACAGATGTCCTCTGGCCTGAACCAAATGCGCCAACACACAGAAGCTGCCTTGCAAGTGGTCGATGTTTCTTCCTCGCAATCGGATCAAGGCAATCGGGTGATTGGCAATGCCATTGAAGACATGCAGCGTATCACCACCGAAGTTTTTGCCGTTTCACAATCCATTCACCAGCTCAATGAACAAACCACACAAATTTCCCAGATTGTCAGTGTGATTCGGGAAGTGGCTGATCAAACGAATTTGCTGGCCCTCAATGCCGCGATTGAAGCGGCACGAGCCGGTGAGCAAGGGCGCGGCTTTGCGGTGGTGGCTGATGAGGTGCGTAAGCTGGCTGAACGTACCGCAGGGGCGACCATCGAGATTGCTGACATGATCGGTGCGATTCAATCCAGCGCGAATGTGGCGCTGGAAAAAATGGATGTGGCCGTTAACGAGGCGAACACGGGTGCGGAGTTGGCTCAACATGCCAGCGAATTTATTGCAGCGATGGGCAAAGGCTCGCATGATGTGGCCAATACGGTTCATGCACTGGCAAAAGCGATTGCTGAGCAAACCTCGGCAGGGCAGTTTATCGCCGGCCAAGTTGAGCATGTGGCACAGGCCGTCGAGGAAAACCATCTGGCGATTCAACACACCGCCCAAACTGTCCACACCCTCACCGACCTATCGCAAGACATTCGCCAGCGCGTCGCGCAATTCAGCTTATAACCATTTTTTGCTGTGCGGAATAGATGATGGCCCAGATCAGAAAATCTGTTTCGCAAAACTTAACGAGTTGTGGCCAATTGTTGCAAGAAGGGGTTCTGCTCTTGCCAAGCATAGACCAGCCGAATAACAATCGGGGCTATCGTTAAGCAGCCGTTTACACCGGCTTGTTTTCACGGTATAAGTTAAACGCTCGTTTAAGTGGGTGCGATGGGAACCTTTGCTTCCGTCGATCGCTCACAAACAAGAGCGCTGGGCTGTGGGCGCAGCCAAACAATCAGAATCGTCTTGGAGGCATATGAAAGTTCTCGTCGCTGTAAAACGCGTTGTCGATTACAACGTAAAAGTTCGGGTCAAAGCTGACGGCTCGGATGTGGATATTGCTAACGTCAAAATGTCGATGAATCCATTTGACGAAATCGCCGTTGAAGAAGCTGTGCGCTTAAAAGAAGCCGGCAAAGCAGGCGAAATCGTTGTGGTATCGATGGGACCCAAGCAATGTGAAGAAACTTTGCGTACCGCGTTGGCGATGGGTGCTGACCGTGCTGTTCACGTTGAAACCGATGCGGTGTTGGAGCCTTTAGCTGTAGCCAAGCTGTTGAAAGCGGTTGCAGAAGAAGAGCAAGCACAGCTAATCGTATTGGGTAAACAAGCGATTGACGACGATTGCAACCAAACCGGCCAAATGCTGGCAGCACTGATGAATATCGGCCAAGGCACTTTTGCCTCGAAAGTCGATCTGGCTGATGGCAGCGTCAACGTCACCCGCGAAATCGACGGTGGTTTAGAAACCGTGTCGTTGAAGTTGCCTGCTGTGGTGACGACCGACTTGCGTTTGAATGAACCACGCTATGTCAAACTGCCAAACATCATGGCAGCGAAGAAAAAACCACTGGCGAAAAAAGCCCCTGCCGATTTCGGTGTGGATATCACCCCTCGTTTAACGACTTTGAAAGTGGCCGAGCCTGCTAAACGCTCCGCTGGGATTAAAGTTGCCTCCGCTGCCGAATTGGTCGCGAAACTGAAAAACGAAGCAAAGGTGCTGTAAGCCATGGCTATTCTTGTTATTGCTGAACACGACAATGCCTCGATCAAGTCGGGCACTCTGAATACTGTGACCGCTGCCAAAAAAATCGGCGGTGACATCCACGTTTTAGTCGCAGGTGCAAATGCTGCCGCTGCTGCCGCTGCTGCCGCCAAAATTGATGGTGTGAGCAAAGTGTTGTTGGCCGATGGCGCTAACTTGGCTCATCCTTTGGCTGAAAACGTAGCGCCTGTTGTGGTTGAAGTGAGCAAAGCCGGTGGCTACAGCCATGTGCTGGCACCTGCAACCACCACAGGTAAAAACGTGTTGCCACGCGTGGCAGCACTGTTAGATGTGGCACAAATCTCTGACATTATCGCTGTCGAGGCTGCCGATACTTTCGTGCGTCCTATCTACGCCGGTAACGTCTTGGCCACAGTGAAATCTGCTGATGCCGTTAAAGTGATTACTGTCCGTACCACTGCTTTCGAAGCGGCTGGCGAGGGCGGTAACGCTGCGGTTGAAAACACAGCCGCTGGCGCTGAAGCAGGTTTGTCTAGCTTTGTTGGTGCTGAACTGACCAAGTCGGATCGTCCAGAACTGACCGCAGCAAAAGTGATTGTATCCGGTGGTCGTGCTTTAGGTTCTGCTGAACAATTCAGCGCAGTGATCGAACCTTTGGCTGATAAGTTGGGTGCTGCTGTTGGTGCGTCTCGTGCTGCTGTTGATGCGGGTTATGCACCAAACGATTACCAAGTCGGTCAAACCGGTAAAGTGGTGGCACCTCAGCTCTACTTGGCGGTGGGTATCTCCGGTGCGATTCAGCACTTGGCAGGGATGAAAGATTCCAAAATTATTGTTGCTGTCAACAAAGACGAAGAAGCCCCGATTTTCCAAGTGGCTGACTACGGCATTGTGGGCGACCTGTTCTCGGTTGTCCCTGAGTTGATGAGCGAATTGTCGAAGTAATTGTAGTCCGACTCGTCCACGACTAAGCGGTCTATCAAGCGGCCATCTGTTCCTGTTATCGGGGTGGTGGCCGTTTTTTGTATCCGGAATAAATTGAGGAGCATAAAAAAATGAGCTATCAAGTCCCTTTGAAAGAGATTCGCTTTGTAATGAATGAGCTGGCTGATCTGCCAGCCGTATGTACTTTGCCCGGTTATGAAGACTGCAACGTCGAGTTGGTGGATGCCATCACCGAAGAAGCAGCGAAATTTGCCGAAGGCGTGTTGGCACCCATCAACTGGGCGGGTGACAAAGGCAATAAGTGGGAAAACTATACCGTTACCACCGCCGAAGGGTTTAAAGAAGCCTATCAACAGTTCCAAGAATCTGGCTGGGTGGGGTTGCGTGCACCGGCTGAATTTGGTGGCCAAGGTCTGCCAGCATTGGTGGCGATGGCAACTGAAGAAATGTGGTGTGCTTCCAACTTATCGTTCTCGTTGGCACCTCTGCTGACTTTGGGCGCAATCGAAGCGCTGAATCATCATGCTTCTGAAGAATTAAAAGCTGTCTATCTGCCTAAAATGTGTGAAGGCGTATGGACTGGCACCATGAACTTAACCGAACCACAAGCGGGTTCGGATTTAGCACAAATCCGCTCAAAAGCCGTGCCTCATCCTAGTGGTGATGGTTCGTATCTGGTTACCGGCCAAAAAATCTTTATCACTTGGGGTGAGCATGATATGGCCGAGAACATCATTCACTTGGTGTTAGCGCGTCTGCCAGATGCACCGGCTGGGGTGAAAGGGATTTCCCTGTTTGTGGTGCCAAAATACTTGGTCAATGCCGATGGTAGCTTAGGGGCGCGTAACGATGCCCGCTGTGTGTCGATTGAACACAAATTAGGCATTCACGGTAGCCCAACTGCGGTGATGAGTTTTGGCGATGAAGGCGGTGCCGTGGGTTATCTGGTGGGCGAAGCCAATAAAGGCTTGGGCTATATGTTCACCATGATGAACCATGCGCGCTTGGGTGTGGGTGTGGAAGGGATGGCGATTTCCGACCGTGCTTATCAAAAAGCGGTTGAGTATGCGCGTGACCGTGTGCAGTCGCGTGAATTAGGTTCAAGCGATCCAAACGGTGTTGCCATCATCCGTCATCCTGATGTGCGTCGGATGTTGATGACCATGCGTTCACAAATCGAGGCACAACGTGCGTTGTCGTATTACACCGCTACTGCCCTCGACCGCGCAGCAACCCATCCTAATCCAGAAGAAAAAGCCCGTAATCAAGCCTTGGTCAACTTCTTGATTCCAATTGTGAAAGGTTGGAACACCGAGCAAGCCAACGAAATCACCTCCCTCGGGGTGCAAGTGCATGGCGGTATGGGCTTTATCGAAGAAACCGGCGCAGCACAATACTATCGTGATGCACGGATTACTGCGATTTACGAAGGCACCACCGGTATTCAAGCCCTCGACTTGATTGGCCGTAAAACCTTTAGCGAAAACGGTGCGACAGCGCGTGCTGTGTTGGCTGAAGTGCAAGTGGTGGCGGATAAATTGGCTGACTTGGGCGAGGCTTTCGTACAAACTCGTCGTAACCTTGAAGCAGGTATTCAAGCTGCTGGTGAGTGTGTGGAATTTATCTTGGCAAAATTTGGCAACGAACCTCGCCTGCCTGCGGCCGGTGCCGTGCCCTTCTTGAAGCTGATGGGGATTTTGTTAGGCGGCTGGCAAATGGGCCGGGCAGCGTTGATTGCACAGGCGAAGTTGGCAGAAGACGGTGCGGATGCTGAATTCTTGTCGGCTAAGTTGGTGACTGCACGTTTCTACGGTGAACATCTGTTGCCACAAATCGCTGGTTTGGCTCCTGCCATCCTGCAAGGTGCAGAATCGGTGATGGCTTTGGATGAAGCATTGTTCTAAGCCGATGTGAGTATTACCGTAACACCTAAGGGGACTCGCGTAGTCCCCTTTTCTTTTAAAAAAATTACAGCGAGGAAATGAGACATGGATAAGCATTATCCGGAGATTGGCCGCGAAACAATCACCATGCGTTGGGGTGATATGGATGCGGTTGGGCATTTAAATAACACCTATTATTTTCGCTATTTAGAGCAGGTGCGGATTAACTGGTTAGATCGTATGGGGTTGTCGATTAACCCTGAATCCACTGGCCCAGTGATTGCTCATACTGGCTGCACGTTCAAACGTGAATTGACCTATCCCGCAACAGTGGAGGTCACCATTGAGGTGGAAAAATTAGGCCGTTCTAGCTTAAAGCTGCGCCATCACTTTTACCGCCAAGGCGATCCTGAGACGGTCTATGCGATTGGCGAAGCCACTTTGGTATGGGTGAACTATCAAACGGGGCAATCTATCCCGTTGCCCGAGGTGATCCGAACACAGGTTGAAGCGGCATTGGCCGCAGCAGAAAACCAATCCTAAATGTTAAACAACCGCCGCAGGGTGTTGATAAAAATTGGCAAAACCCGCTAAAAGCCGATGGCAACGCCTTTTAGCCGGTTAGATGATGGGATTGATTTTTTTCGATCAACCGTGTGTTGACTGCACTCGGCGAGATTCTCCGCAAAACATTGCGTCGGCAAACCGCCATCGTGCCTAATTTGCGCAACACCCCGCCTAGCGGCTATAATTAAAGGGTTTAAGAAAACGGGACGGGCGAATGCGCCTTGTCCCGTTCTTCATATCTATCGCTTGTATTTTCCGCTTTCGCCATACCTACCAGGAGCAACTCGTGACCCAGACTCCCGCCCTTCTTGCGCTCGCCGACGGAACCCTTTTCCGTGGCGTGTCGATCGGCGCGACCGGCCACACTGTCGGTGAAGTGGTGTTTAACACTGCTATCACCGGTTATCAGGAAATCCTGACCGATCCGTCCTATACCCGACAACTCGTGACTTTGACCTACCCACATATTGGTAATGTGGGTGCTAATGCTGAAGATGCGGAATCCAACGGTGTGTTTGCCGCTGGTTTGATTATCCGCAATCTGCCCTTGCTGCATTCGAATTTCCGCGCTGAAGAATCACTCTCCGCCTATCTCGTTCGCAATCAAACTGTCGCCATCGCTGATATCGACACCCGTAAACTCACCCGCTTATTGCGTGAAAAAGGCGCTCAAGCCGGTTGTATCATGGCAGGTGAGATTGACGAAGCAAAAGCTGTTGAACTGGCTCGTGGCTTTGGTTCGATGGCGGGGCAAGATTTGGCGCAAGTGGTGAGCTGTACCGAACCTTATCCTTGGAACACTACCGAATGGAAACTGGGTCAAGGTTATGGCCAAACCACCGACACCCCTTTCCATGTAGTTGCCTACGATTTTGGTGTCAAACACAATATCTTGCGCATGTTGGCAGAACGCGGTTGTCGTCTCACTGTCGTGCCAGCTAAAACCTCGGCGCAAGAGGTGCTCGCCTTAAACCCTGATGGTGTGTTCTTGTCTAACGGCCCGGGCGATCCCGAACCGTGTGACTACGCGATTACTGCTATCCAACAACTGTTAGCAACCAATCTGCCGATCTTCGGTATTTGTTTGGGGCATCAACTGTTGGGCTTGGCCAGCGGTGGCAAAACCAGCAAGATGAAATTTGGTCATCACGGTGCCAACCACCCTGTGCAAGATTTAGACAGTGGTCGGGTGATGATTACCAGCCAAAACCACGGCTTCCAAGTGGACGAAACCAGCTTGCCGGCGAATGTCCGCGTCACCCATCGCAGTTTGTTTGACCACACTGTGCAAGGGATTGCTTTAACTGATAAGCCTGCGTTCAGCTTCCAAGGCCATCCTGAGGCCAGCCCTGGCCCCCATGATGTTGCCTACCTGTTTGACCGTTTCATCAATAACATGAAACAGGCGCGTGGCTAAAGCGCAGCCATTTTGCAGGAACAGGAACCATGTTTGGCATTACTGATTTGACCACTTACGTTCTCGGCACGCTCTTTATTGTGTTGTTGCCGGGGCCCAATTCGATTTATGTGCTGTCTGTCGCAGCACGACGTGGTGTGCGCCCTGCTTATGCTGGGGCGTGTGGCGTATTTACAGGTGATGCCATTCTGATGTTGTTATCCGCGACGGGGGTGGCGGCGGTATTGAAGACCGTGCCGGGGCTGTTCTTTGTGCTGAAATATATCGGCGCGGCCTACCTCGCATGGATTGGGCTCAATATGCTCTACTCGGCTTGGAAAAACTGGCGCACGCCTGCTGCCGACAAGCCCGCTGTGGCAGAGCCCAAACTGGATGCGAGCCATCCTTTCCGGCGCGCATTAGTCATCAGCCTGTTAAATCCAAAAGCGATTTTGTTTTTTGTGTCTTTCTTTATTCAGTTTGTTGACCCAACGTATCCCTACCCTGCGCTGACTTTTTTGATGTTGGGTAGCATTGTGCAGCTGTGTAGCTTCACCTACCTAAGCATCATTATTTTTGTGGGCGCCCGTTTGGCCGCGAGTTTCCGCCGTCATCGCAAATTGGCGGTGTCGATGGCAGGGGGTGTTGGGGCAATGTTTATTGGCTTTGGTGCCAAACTGGCGACGGCTAGCCTAAATTAAGACACACACCGACACGGCGTCGCCGTTGTCGGTTCCACTTTCAAAGATTCTGTCATTCTACGAGAACTGAGTCCATGCCAAAACGCACCGACCTCAAGAGTATCCTGATTATCGGCGCCGGCCCCATTGTGATTGGGCAGGCGTGTGAGTTCGATTATTCCGGCGCCCAAGCTTGCAAGGCCTTGCGAGAAGAAGGCTATCGCGTCATTTTGGTCAACTCAAATCCAGCCACGATCATGACCGATCCTGATATGGCTGACGTGACCTATATCGAACCGATTACTTGGCAGATGGTAGAAAAAATCATCGCCAAAGAACGCCCAGATGCCATCTTGCCGACGATGGGTGGGCAAACTGCATTGAACTGTGCCCTCGATTTAAGCCGTCATGGTGTATTGGAAAAATACAAAGTTGAGTTGATTGGCGCGACAGAAGACGCCATCGATAAAGCAGAAGATCGCGGTCGCTTTAAAGAAGCGATGGAAAAAATTGGGTTGTCTTGCCCTAAATCGTTTGTGTGCCACACGATGGAACAAGCCCTCGATGCACAAGTGCAAGTGGGTTTCCCAACCTTAATTCGTCCTTCGTTCACCATGGGCGGTTCTGGTGGTGGTATCGCGTATAACAAAGAAGAATTCTTGGCGATTTGTGAGCGTGGTTTCGAAGCCTCGCCGACTCATGAGCTGTTGATTGAACAATCGGTACTCGGTTGGAAAGAGTACGAAATGGAAGTGGTGCGTGATCGTAACGATAACTGCATCATTATCTGTTCAATTGAAAACTTCGACCCAATGGGGGTGCATACCGGTGATTCGATCACTGTCGCACCAGCACAAACGCTGACCGATAAAGAATACCAAATCATGCGGAATGCCAGCTTGGCGGTGTTGCGTGAAATTGGTGTCGATACCGGTGGTTCAAATGTGCAATTTGCGGTGAATCCTGATAACGGTGAAATGATCGTGATCGAGATGAACCCACGGGTCTCGCGTTCTTCGGCGTTGGCGTCGAAAGCTACCGGTTTCCCGATTGCTAAAGTGGCGGCAAAATTGGCCGTGGGGTATACCCTCGATGAACTGAAAAACGACATTACTGGTGGTGCCACACCAGCGTCGTTTGAGCCTTCTATCGATTATGTTGTAACCAAAATTCCACGTTTTGCGTTCGAAAAATTCCCACAAGCGGATGACCGTTTGACCACCCAAATGAAATCGGTTGGTGAAGTGATGGCGATGGGCCGTACTTTGCAAGAATCGATGCAAAAAGCGTTGCGTGGTTTGGAAACCGGTTTATGTGGATTTGATGAGCGGACACAAGATCTCGATGTGATCCGTCACGAAGTCGGCTCTGCTGGCCCTGAGCGGATTTTGTATGTAGCAGATGCGTTCCGTGCCGGTTTGTCACGTGATGAAGTGTTCGATATTTCCAAAATCGACCCTTGGTTCTTGGCACAAATTGAAGACATCGTTGCCGAAGAGCAAACCTTAAAAGGTCGCACGGTGGAATCGCTGGCCGCAGACGAATTGCGCCGTTTGAAGCGTAAAGGTTTCTCCGACCGCCGTTTGGCCGCCTTATTGGGTACCGATCAAGGTGCCGTGCGTGCTCACCGTTGGGCATTGAATGTACGCCCAGTGTATAAGCGCGTTGATACCTGCGCCGCTGAATTTGCAACCAACACCGCCTATATGTATTCCACTTATGAAGAAGAGTGTGAATCACAGCCAAGCGATCGACAAAAAGTGATTGTCTTGGGTGGCGGGCCTAACCGCATTGGCCAAGGGATTGAGTTTGACTATTGCTGCGTTCATGCGGCATTGGCGCTGCGTGAGTCGGGTTTTGAAACCATCATGGTGAACTGCAACCCTGAAACGGTGTCAACCGACTACGATACCTCCGACCGTCTCTACTTCGAACCGCTGACGCTAGAAGATGTGTTGGAAATTGTGAACGTGGAAAAGCCGTTCGGCGTGATCGTGCAATACGGTGGTCAAACCCCGTTGAAACTGGCCCGTGCCTTGGAGGCGAACGGGGTGCCAATCATCGGTACTACGCCAGACATGATTGATTGTGCAGAAGACCGCGAGCGTTTCCAAAAATTACTGGCCGAGTTGAATCTGAAACAGCCACCTAATCGGACGGCCCGTACGCCAGCAGAAGCCATCCAATTGGCTGCTGAAATTGGCTATCCGTTGGTGGTGCGTCCTTCGTATGTATTGGGTGGTCGGGCAATGGAAATTGTCCACGAACAGGCCGACCTCGAACGCTATATGCGTGAAGCGGTGAAAGTATCGAATGACAGCCCAGTGTTGCTCGATCGCTTCTTAAATGATGCGATTGAAGTGGATGTCGATGCTATCAGTGATGGTCAGCGTGTCATCATCGGCGGCATTATGCAACACATCGAACAAGCCGGTGTGCACTCTGGCGACTCGGCATGTTCGCTGCCGCCATACAGCTTACCAATGGAAATTCAAGATGAGATTCGCCGCCAAACGGTAGCGATGGCCAAAGCCTTGAATGTGGTTGGTTTGATGAATGTGCAGTTTGCGGTACAAGGTTCGACTATATATGTGTTGGAGGTGAATCCTCGTGCTTCGCGGACGGTGCCGTTTGTGTCGAAAGTGACCACGCAGCCATTGGCTAAAATTGCTGCCCGTTGCATGGCTGGTCTGTCCTTAGATCAGCAAAATGTTGCTGGTGAGGTGATTCCACCTTATTACGCTGTTAAAGAAGCGGTTTTCCCTTTCATTAAATTCCCCGGCGTTGATACCATTCTGGGGCCAGAAATGAAATCGACCGGTGAAGTGATGGGCGTGGGCAAAACCTTTGCTGAAGCTTATGTCAAAGCGCAAATGGGAGCCGGTGAGCGTTTGCCAAAACAGGGTACTGTGTTCTTGTCGGTGCGGGATTCTGACAAAGCAGGGGTGGCGGATGTGGCACGCGAGCTGTTGGCGCTGGGTTTTGATTTGGCGGCAACGCGTGGTACAGCGCAAGCCATTACCCAAGCTGGTTTAGCGGTGAAACAAGTCAATAAAGTGGCCGAAGGCCGCCCACATATCGTGGATATGATTAAAAACGGTGATATCCGTTTGGTCATCAATACCGTTGACGAAAAACGCCAAGCCATCCACGACAGCCACTCAATCCGTCGTTCTGCCCTGCAAATGCGCTTGCCGATGTATACCACTTTGGCCGGTGCCAAAGCGGTGTGTATTGGGATGCAGCACTTGGATGAGTTGGACGTGTATAGCTTACAAGACCTTGCCCGCCTCTAAACACTTTGCCATTCGGCATTTTCCGGCTACAATCGCCGGCAATGTCTAGAACCCGTTGAGCCGCCGTGACTTTCACGGCGGCTCACGTTTTTATTAAAGCAGTTGAACAAGCTGCTGTTGGAGAATGACACCATGATCAAAGTCCCCCTGACCGTGGTCGGTGCCGAGATGCTCAAAGCCGAATTGCAGCGATTGAAAAGCGTCGAGCGCCCCAGTGTAATTGCTGCGATTGCTGAAGCACGCAGTCACGGTGATTTGTCTGAAAATGCGGAATATGACGCAGCAAAAGAGCGTCAAGGGTTTGTTGAAGGCCGGATTGCGGAAATTGAAGCAAAACTGTCCAATGCACAAATTATCGATCCCAAAACCATCGAGGCTGAGGGGCGTATCGTATTTGGTGCGACGGTTGAGCTGATGGATTTAGAAACCGAGGAAACGGTGCGTTATCAAATTGTCGGTGATGATGAAGCGGATATCAAAGTTCGCAAAGTCTCGGTGAATTCACCGATTGCACGTGCGTTGATCGGTAAAGAATCTGGCGATATTGCCGAGGTGCAGGCCCCCGGTGGTGTGCGCGAATATGAAGTGCTCGACGTGCAATATCTGTGATGGATGCGGTGTGAGTTGGACTGAGCAGAAAAATAAGGCGAGCTAAATTGAGCTCGCCTTTTGTCTGTCCGAAAAAATTAGGCTTTTTTCACTTTCGGCAGGGTGACTTTTTCTTTGTCCGAAGGCCGCCAGATGACTAACAACTTACCAATGTGTTGTACGGGCGCGGCATCAAGCTCATCGCAAATTTGTTCCATCATTGCCGTGCGTTGTTCGCGATCATCACCTTGCACCCGAATTTTAATCAACTCATGTGCATCAAGGCTGATGGAAATTTCGCGCATCACAGGATCGCTTAAGCCTTGGTTGCCTATCATTACGACAGGGTTGAGGCTGTGGGCAAGGCCTTTGAGATATTGCCGTTCGGCAGGGGTTAATTCGATTTTCATGGTGTAAGTCTGGCAAAAACCTTGATTTTACCCGACTTTTTGCCGTCTAAAGAGGAAAGATATGGCGCGCAGTAAAAGCAGTGCCGCGTGGTTAAACGAGCATGTGCATGATCATTGGGTGCAACAAGCACAAAAAGACGGTTACCGTGCACGTGCTGCGTATAAATTGCTGGAAATTAACGAAAAAGATCATTTGATTCGGCCTGGGATGATGGTTGCCGATTTGGGCAGTGCTCCCGGCAGTTGGTCACAAGTGGCGGCGCGAATTTTGGATGGTCGAGGGCAAGTGTTTGCTTTGGACATTTTGCCGATGGATCCTGTGCCGGGGGTCGAGTTTATTCAAGGCGACTTTCGTGAAGATGTCGTTTTAAATCAATTCCTCACGCTTTTAGCAGATCGTCCGCTAGACCTTGTGCTTTGCGATATTGCCCCCAACATGTCAGGCAACCGCACGGCTGACCAAGCACGTTCCGCCCATTTAGTTGAGTTGGCGCTTGATTTCGCGCAAACCCAACTGAAACCCGGTGGGAATTTCTTGGTCAAAGTGTTTCAAGGTAGTGAGTTCGCCAGTTTTTTAGCTGCGATGCGTCAAAGCTTCACCGAGGTAATTTCGCGTAAACCGAAGGCATCTCGTGATCGTTCAAGCGAAGTCTATTTGCTTGGGCGTGGGCGGCGCTGACACTTGCTGGTCAGCAAAGAGTACAATAGACCCGAGCGTGAATGTTTCACGTGGTGGGAGTGAGCAGGGGAAGGAGTCCGCTCTTGAACAATATTGGTAAAAATATCGCTATCTGGGTGATTATCGGTCTGATTTTAATGACTGTATTCAACCAGTTTAATCGCCGCCAAGAAACACAAAATCTGGTGGACTACTCACAATTTATCACTGAACTGCAATCAGGACGTGTGCAGTCGGTGACCATCGAAGGCCACCCGTTACGCGGGCAATGGCTGCGTGGGCGCTATACCGGTGGGTCGAGTTTTACCACCTATGCGCCCTACGACCCGCAGTTAGTCAACGATCTGATTAAAAACAATGTCCGCTTTACTGCCAAACCAGAGGAAGAGCCTTCATTCTTAATGAACCTCTTTATTAGCTGGTTCCCGATGTTGCTATTGATTGGGGTGTGGGTGTTTTTCATGCGCCAAATGCAAGGCGGTGGCAAGGGCGGTGCGTTTAGCTTTGGTAAAAGCAAGGCGCGTATGCTCGACCAAGACAGCAACACAGTGACGTTTGCTGACGTGGCTGGCTGTGATGAAGCAAAAGAAGAAGTCAAAGAAATCGTCGATTACTTGCGCGACCCAACACGCTATCAAAGTCTAGGGGGTCGCGTGCCACGCGGTATCTTGCTGGCGGGTTCCCCTGGTACGGGTAAAACGTTGTTAGCCAAAGCGATTGCAGGCGAGGCAAAAGTGCCTTTCTTCTCAATCTCGGGCTCTGACTTTGTGGAAATGTTTGTCGGTGTGGGGGCGGCTCGTGTTCGCGATATGTTCGAGAATGCGAAAAAGAACTCGCCTTGCATCATTTTTATTGATGAGATTGATGCCGTTGGTCGCCAACGCGGTGCCGGTTTGGGCGGCGGTAATGACGAGCGCGAACAAACCTTGAACCAGTTGTTGGTCGAAATGGATGGTTTTGAAACCAATACCACGGTGATTGTGATTGCCGCGACTAACCGTCCCGATGTTCTCGATCCTGCTCTACAACGTCCGGGTCGTTTCGACCGTCAAGTGGTGGTGCCATTGCCAGATATTCGGGGTCGTGAGCAGATCATCAATGTTCATATCCGCAAAATCCCGATTGGCAATGATGTCAAACCGGAAATTCTGGCACGTGGTACCCCGGGTTTTTCTGGTGCTGATTTAGCTAACTTGGCCAATGAAGCTGCGCTGTTTGCTGCTCGCCGCAACAAACGCATGGTGGACATGGAAGATTTTGAGGCGGCCAAAGACAAAATCATGATGGGCGCTGAGCGTCGCAGCATGGTGATGTCCGAAGAAGAAAAGCGCAATACCGCGTATCACGAATCGGGTCATGCGATTGTCGCCAAGTTGTTGCCGAAGTCCGATCCTGTCCACAAAGTCACGATTATTCCTCGTGGCCGTGCGTTGGGTTTGACCATGCAATTACCTGAACAAGATCGTTTTGCCTACGACCGCAACTATTTGTTGGATCGGATTGCGATTTTGTTCGGTGGTCGGATTGCCGAAGAATTGTTCATGAACCAGATGACGACCGGTGCTTCCAACGACTTTGAACGTGCCACGCAAATGGCGCGTGATATGGTGACTCGGTATGGCATGAGCGATAAGTTGGGCCCGATGGTCTACGGCGAAAATGAAGGCGAAGTGTTCTTAGGTCGATCTGTTACGACACATAAGAACGTATCCGAAGCCACTATGCAGCAAGTGGATGCAGAAATCCGCCGCATTATTGACGAGCAATATGCCTTGGCTCGCCGGCTGTTGGACGAAAATCGCGATAAAGTCGAAGCCATGACCGCCGCGTTGTTGGAATGGGAAACCATTGATGCAGACCAAATCAACGACATTATGGATGGTCGTCCGCCTCGTCCACCTAAACCAAGCGGTTCGATGGGGGTGAGCAATACGCCTTCCTCGCCTAGCAGCGGTTCGGCACCCGAAGTCACGGTGACACCGGCGCAGGAGCATTGATCCCTAAGGTCTTTTGACATGACACCAGCGGCAGCTTTCTGCCGCTGGTGTTGTTTTTGCTCTCCGTTTTTGTAAGCACACATCTATGCAGATTCTCAACTGTGGTCGGCATCAACTGTCGTTGTCCCATCCGTTGGTGATGGGCATTCTCAATGTCACACCCGATTCTTTTTCAGATGGCGGTGTGTATTGCAAACCTGATCAAGCTTTACAACAAGCCGAACGCCTGCTGCAAGCAGGGGCGGCGATTCTTGACATCGGTGGTGAATCTACACGACCGAATGCCGCGCCAGTGTCGATTCAAGAAGAAATGGATCGTGTGTTGCCGGTACTAGAAGCACTACAAGGCTGTGGTGCAGTGTTATCGGTTGACACGCGCCGTACCGCAGTGATGCAGGCAGCGCTGGCGATTGGGGTGGATCTCATCAATGATGTATCGGCCTTAGAAGACGAGGGCGCCTTAGCGACGGTGGCACCTCATTCCGCAGCAATTTGCTTAATGCACAAACAAGGAAATCCTGACACTATGCAGCGCGCACCGCACTATGAGCGCGATGTGGTGTTAGACGTGGCAGATTACTTACAACAGCGTGTCAACGCCTGTGAGGCCGTTGGGATTGCCCGCGAACGTTTGTTAATTGATCCTGGGTTTGGGTTTGGTAAAACATTGGCGCACAATCTGCGACTGTTGGCGCAGTTGCCGTTGTTGACAGAGTGTGTCCCTCTGCCATTGTTAGTCGGGCTATCGCGTAAGTCGATGTTGGGGCAAATCTGTGATGAACCGGTGGCAACCGAACGGTTGGGCGCCAGTGTGGCGGCGGCGTTGTGGTCGGTACAATATGGCGCAAAAATCATTCGCGTCCATGATGTGAAAGCCACAGTGCAAGCGTTAAAAGTGTGGCAAGCGGTGACCGAGTACGCATAACGGAACGATGATGACAAGAAAATATTTTGGCACCGATGGGGTGCGTGGAGAAGTGGGGCAAGAACCAATTACCCCTGATTTTGTGTTGCGTCTGGCGTATGCCGCTGGTCGTGTGTTGGTGAATCACGATCAACAAACGCCCACCGTGTTAATCGGCAAAGACACCCGTATTTCTGGCTATATGTTAGAAGCCGCGTTACAAGCGGGTTTTACAGCAGCAGGGGTGAATGTGTTGTTGACTGGGCCGTTACCCACACCGGGGGTTGCTTATTTAACCCGCGCTTTGCGTTTATCGGCAGGGGTGATGATTTCGGCTTCGCACAACCCTTATCAAGACAATGGTATTAAGTTCTTTGCGGAAGGTGGACGGAAACTAGCCGACCATATTGAGCAAGAAATCGAAGCTGCGCTCGATATGCCATTACAAACCAAGCCTTCTGCTTTGTTGGGACGAGCGCGGCGGATGGATGCCGCTGCTGAGCGTTATATCGAATTTTGTAAAAGCACTTTCCCGAATGACCGCAATTTGCGCGGCTGTAAGATCGTGGTTGATTGCGCCCATGGTGCCAGCTACCACATTGCACCGAAGGTGTTTCACGAACTGGGTGCGGATGTCATTAGTATTGGCACTGAACCCAATGGTTTTAATATCAATGATCGTGCCGGTGCGATGTATCCTCGCGCGGTCCAAGCGGCGGTCTTACAGCATGAAGCCGATTTTGGTATTGCCTTAGATGGCGATGGTGATCGGCTGTTGATGGTTGACCAACAAGGCCAAGTCTATGACGGCGATCAACTGATTTATGTGATTGCGCGGGCGCGTGCTGAACGCGGCGAATTAAAAGGCGGGGTGGTTGGGACGTTGATGACCAATATGGCGATGGAGCTTGCCCTTCAAGCCCGTGATATTCCCTTTGCCCGTGCCAAGGTCGGGGATCGTTATGTGCTGGAAATGTTACAAGCCCGTTCTTGGTTGATTGGCGGAGAAGCGTCCGGTCATGTGCTGTGTTTAGACAAACACAATACGGGTGATGGGATTGTCTCGGCGTTGCAAGTATTGCGTAGTTTGTTTGATCTTAACCTCTCGTTGTCCGAAGTCTGCCGCGATTGGCAAGCCTTTCCACAAACGCTTATCAATGTTCGTTTACATGGCCAAGATTGGCAACAAGCCTCGGCGGCAGTATTGGCAGAGGCAGAGGCGGCATTACATGGGCGAGGCCGTGTGGTGCTGCGGCCATCGGGGACGGAGCCGGTGGTGCGGGTGATGGTTGAGGCAGAGGATGCTGGCTTGGCAGAACGTTGGGCACAACAAATTGCCCAAGTTATTAAAGAGGCGTAAGCACATGGACATCCTGCAACTGCTCACCGATTTTTTCACCAATTATGGCTATGCTGCGGTGTTTTTTGTGTTGCTGATTTGTGGTTTTGGGGTGCCAATTCCAGAAGACGTGACGCTGGTGGCTGGCGGTATTATTTCTGGTTTAGGGTATACCAATGTCCATACTATGTTTGCCGTCGGTATGGCTGGGGTGTTGGTCGGTGATGCCACCATGTTTACCATTGGTCGCATTTATGGGACTAAGGTGATGCAAGTGCGTTTTGTGGCGCGTTATCTCACCGAAGAACGATTTATGGCTGTGCAGGAAAAGTTTGCTAAATACGGCAATTGGGTGTTGTTTGTCGCCCGCTTTCTCCCTGGTTTGCGTTCGCCAATTTTCCTGACCGCTGGTATGACACGCAAAGTGTCATTCTGGCGTTTTTTATTGATGGATGGTTTTGCCGCCCTGATTAGTGTGCCGGTGTGGGTATATCTTGGTTATTTTGGCGCCAACAACCGTGATTGGTTGCTGACATGGTTACATCGTGGGCAATCGGGCATTCTGATGGTGTTGGCCGTGGCTGCAGTGGGTTTAGGCGTGTGGTGGTGGCTTCGCCGCCGTAAGACGGCGAAATCGGCTTAAATCAAACCAATCGGCTTAGCCCACCGACAGCAATTCAACATCAAAGACCAAGGTGGCGTTGGGTGGGATAACACCACCTGCGCCTCGTGCTCCGTAGCCCAAGGCCGCCGGAATGGTTAAACGGCGTTTACCGCCGACTTTCATCCCTTGCACGCCCTCGTCCCAGCCCTTAATCACGCGTCCCGCGCCCAGTGGGAAAGTAAAGGGCTGTTTGCGCTGGCGGCTGCAGTCAAATTGTTCGCCATTATCTGCTAACCAACCTGTGTAATGCACGGTCACTTCTTCTCCGGCTGTGGCAACGGTGCCTTCTCCGATCACTTCATCACAATAGATGAGGCCTGATGCAGTGGTGATATTTTCCATTTTTTATCCCTGACTTAGTCAAAGAATGTGATTTTAGAACAAATATTTGTCGGTGGTCAGACGAATATTTATATTTTCGTATAAGACAATGCTTTGACAAAATAAGTGGTTTCTCTATCCTTAGAGTATTCCCTTGCCGAGTGAAGCGAGTTTGGTGATGAACTTACCCGTAACGACTTCGTGTTCTGCCATCGTGGCATGGTATGAGCAACTCTCTCCACAAACGCTGCCGCAGCTACATCAGCTCTATGCGCCAGATGCTTGGTTTCAAGATCCTTTTAACCGTATTCAAGGAACGGCTGCGATTGAAGCGCTCTTTCAACGCATGTTTCATACCTTGCAACAACCCCGTTTTGTCGTACAAGAACGGATTGAACAGGCTGACAAAGCATTTTTAGTGTGGGACTTCACCTTTTTATGGCAAGGAAAGGCCATGCACATTCATGGTGGCACCCTGCTGCATTTCGCGCCGGATGGACGGGTGGTTAACCATCGAGATTATTGGGACGCAGCGGGTGAGTTATATGAAAAAATTCCGTTGCTCGGCGCTTTGTTGCGGCGGATAAAACGGCACATGGCATAATTCCGCCGCTTTGGTGTATCACGTCAACACAATTAAGAAAATAGTTATGAGCGATGTCAACATGGGACTGCCCATTGGTGCAGTGGAACGAGAGACTGGTATCTCAAAAGATTTATTGCGGATGTGGGAACGTCGGTATGGCTTTCCTGAACCTGCCCGCGATGAACAGGGTGATCGCTTGTATTCGCGTCAACAAGTGGAAAAACTGCGCTTAGTTCGGCGTTTAATGGATATGGGGTTTCGTCCCGGAAAAATTATTAACCTACCGATGGCCGAGTTGTTGCAACAGGTGCAAGCCCATCAACCTCGTTTAGAAGCCCCTGCCCCTTGTCATGAATTGATTCGGGTGCTGTTGGGCCATAATCCGGCACAGGTGCAGGCTTTTTTACAAACCCGCTTACATGAGTTGGGATTACAGGTTTTTGTGCGAGAGTTTATTGCGACGTGTAATCAATTGGTGGGTGAAGCATGGATGCGTGGTGAGTTGCAGGTTTACGAAGAGCATTTTTATTCGGAACAGATTAACCGCCTGTTGCGTGAAACACTGTCGCGGATGTCGTTACCGATGAACCCCCCTCGGGTATTGTTGACGACTTGCCCGGGAGAAATGCACATGCTGGGGTTGCTGATGGTTGAGGTGGTGTTGCGGATGGCAAATGCAGAAACGCTACCATTTGGCTGCGAGATGCCATGTTCTGATATTGCTTCTGCTGCGCGCAAACATCAGGTTGATGTGGTGTTGTTATCGTTTTCGTCGGCGTATGAAGGGGATGTTGCCGAGCAAGTGCAAACGCTACAGAGTTTATTGCCTCCCCACACCGAAATTTGGGTAGGCGGAGGTGGTTGTCGTAGTTTGCGCTCGCACGGGCAGTTGTCCGTGTTGGCGAACTTTAATGAGTTGGACCAGTGTTTGAACCAGTGGCGGCAGCAGCGTCAGTCGCATTAGGCTGTTCTACTTGCCCAAGTTTACGCCGCAATACATTTAAATAGCGTGTTGGGTCTGGAGGGGTTTGGTAGCGTTGGGCATACCAAATCATCTCTGTTAGACCATCCATTACTTCATGTTGTGCGCGATGTTCATCCCCACATTGCAGGCACAGTTGTTGATAAAGCTCATATAACCCATGAGGTTGTTTAATCGACAACTGTTCTTCAATCGCCAGATGCAAAGACAGATGAAGGAAAGGATTGGTTTCACCTAATTCTGGTGGCCAATCTTGTTGCTGCCAGCGTTCTGGTTGTCCTAACATCGTGTGATATTCAGGATGTTGGAACAACACTGCCAGCGTCAGCTTTTCGAGATCGGTTAGGGGTTGATGGCTGAGGTGTTTACGCCAAGTATCAAACAAAAATTGGCGCGCTTGGTCACGACTGGGGTTAAACATGGTCAAAGTTCAAGATGGGAACGAAGGCTGATTATCCCACGCGCCGTCAACACAGGAGAACAGAGAAATGGCAAGTTTTTACGATTTTACCGCCAAGCGGTTAGATGGCACCGAGCAAGCCATGACCGACTATCGGGGCCAAGTGGTGCTGGTTGTTAATACCGCCAGTGAATGTGGCTTCACCCCACAATATCAGGGTCTGCAAGAACTGTATCAGCACTTGGCGGATCGTGGATTGGTGGTGTTAGGGTTCCCGTGTAATCAATTCGGTGGACAAGAGCCGGGTGATGAGCAACAAATTGCCACTTTTTGTCAGACACGGTTTGCGGTGACGTTTCCGATGTTTGCCAAGGTAGAGGTCAATGGTGCACAGGCACATCCATTGTTCCAGTTTCTCACACAGGCAAAGCCCGGCATCTTAAATACCGAATCGATTAAATGGAACTTCACTAAGTTTCTGATCAATCGCCAAGGCGAGGTGGTTGGCCGCTATGCACCGACCACCAAACCCAGTGATTTATTGGCAGAAATTGAGGCCTTGTTAGGCTGATTTTCGGAACACAATATCCCACACTCCATGTCCTAAGCGTAAGCCGCGTGCTTCGAACTTGGTTTGTGGTCGATAGGCCGGTTTCTCTGCATAGCCTTCGGCAGTGTTTTCCAAACCGGCTGTTTGTGACAGGACATCTAAAATTTGGATCGCGTAATCTTCCCAATCGGTCGCCACATGCAGATAGCCACCGGGGGCAATGCGAGACACTAAATCAGCAACAAATGGGGCTTGGATTAAACGGCGTTTGTGATGGCGTTTTTTGTGCCAAGGGTCGGGAAAGAAAATATGCACGCCGGCGAGGCTGTTCGGCGCGATCATGTCGCGCAGCACTTCCACCGCGTCATGTTGTGCCACGCGAATATTGCTCAGTTGTTTTTCTTCTACCAGCTTTAACAGACTACCGACACCCGGGCTGTGTACTTCTAAACCGAGAAAATTATAGTCTGGTAGGGTTTGTGCGATGTCGGCGGTGGCCTGTCCCATGCCAAAGCCAATTTCGACAATCATTGGCGCTGTGCGTCCAAAAACGCTGTCCCAATCTGGTGGGGTGGTTTGATAAGGTACCCCAAAGACGGGCAATAAGGTTTCAAGCGCACGTTCTTGAGCCCGTGATAAATGGCCTTGGCGCAAGACGAAACTGCGAATACGGCGATGGGTCGGGTTTTCGCTGTCTAAAGCGGCATCAGTGTCGTGGTCGGTTGACATCATTTCATCCAGAAATTTTTTTAGGGGCGAGATGTTACCAGTTTTGGCGGAGAGACTTCTTTCTCACCAAGATATTGCACCAAAAAATGGCTGACGCTGGGGTAACGCAGTTGAACTTTTAATTCGCGTTGCAAGCGTTGTGAATCTAAACGTCGCGATTCGCGTAAAAATGACCATAACTGCGGCGAAACAAGCGGTTGTAACGCTACGCTTGGCAAACGAGGGAGAGGTGGAAGACCGAAAGCCGTGGCAACCTCATCAAAATAATCGCCCATTTTCATCGGTTGTGCATCGCAAGCATGAATCACCCGCGAACCGCGATGCCATTGCAATGCTTTGGCGCAAATCGTAGCCAGATCATCAGCGTGGATATGGTTGCTATAGCCATCTTCTTCTGCGATAAGGGCCGGTGTGCGTTGTGTGATCCGATTGATGGGTAGCCGTTCTGCATCATAAATACCGGGCACACGTAAGGTTAGCAAACTGGCACCCCACCGCCGGCTGGCGCTGCGCCATAACTGTTCTGCATGCCAACGCCGTTGGGCACGTGCTGATTCAGGATGAGGTGGTGCGGTTTCGGTCAGCCATGCCCCTGCCCGATTGCCATAGACGCCGCTGGTGCTGATAAGAACAACATGTTGTGGTAGCATCCCCCGTTTTTGCAGCGCCGCAATCAGGTGTTGCGAGCGGCTGTCTTGGTGCCCTGATGTTGGCGGGGGCGCTAACATCAATAGTTTATCAATGGCCAAACCCGCCAAGCGTTGTAAACTTTTTGGTTGATCTAAATCGCCTATGACCACCTTCGCCCCTGCTGCACGCCATCTGGCCGCTTCACTTGGGCGGCGTAAAAGCGCAAAAACGGTGTAACGAGAAGTGAGTTTGGGCAATACTCGCCAAGCAATGTCGCCACACCCTACCAGTAACACCCGAGTACGTCCTGTTTTGTGTTGCATCACAATCTGTCTTCTTTCTAGCAAAGCCTGTTCGGCGCCGAATTGCGCTTAACAGAGGTCGGAATTGATCGAATAAGGTAGCTTTATCATGTCTGAAGTAAACGCATCTACTGTCAAGCTGTTGCCAAGCGGCCGCTCGTTTAGCGTCAATGCCCACGAAACTATCCTAGAAGCGGCCCTACGGCAAAACATTGGTTTGCCTTATGGTTGTCGTAACGGTGCTTGCGGTGCATGTAAAGGCCGTGTGGTAGAAGGTCAAGTGAAACACCGCCAATATCAAGAAAAAGCCTTACCTGCGGCAGAATCAGCAGCGGGTCAGGCTTTGTTATGCTGTGCTGAAGCCAGTAGCAGTGAACTGGTGATTGAAGCACGCGAATCTAGCGCCGGTGAGATTCCAGTAAAAACCCTGCCATGTCGTGTCGAGTCGATTGAAAAAATCCACGATGTCGCCGTGCTGAAACTCAAAATTCCCGCCAGTGAGCGTTTGCAGTTCATGGCCGGTCAATACATTGATATTTTGATGCGTGATGGTAAGGCGCGTAGTTTCTCATTAGCGAATGCGCCACATGATGATGCTTTCTTGGAGTTGCATATCCGTCACATGCCCGGTGGGACGTTCTCGGAATATGTTTTCCATACCATGAAAGAGCGTGAAATTTTGCGTTTCAAAGGACCATTAGGGACATTCTGTCTGAATGAGTCTAGCGATAAACCGATTGTGTTCCTTGCCAGCGGTACTGGTTTTGCCCCGATTAAAGGCATTATTGAACACATGATTCATCAGAATATTCAGCGGCCCATGACTTTATATTGGGGCGGTCGTCGGCCTGCTGATTTGTATTTCCACCAAATGGCTGAAAGTTGGGCACAACAACTGCCACATTTCCGTTATGTCCCAGTGGTATCTGATGCGACTGAGGAAGACCAATGGACCGGTCGGACTGGTTTTGTCCATCAGGCGGTCCTGGATGATTTTGCAGATCTATCTGGACATGAAGTCTATGCCTGCGGTGCGCCAGTCGTAGTCGAAGCCGCGCACCAAAGTTTTATCCAAGAACGTCAACTACCGGCGGATAGCTTCTTCTCTGATGCGTTTTTCTTGTCAAAAGATTTGACACCGAAGGCTTGAGGGTAGATTAACCGTTTTACACTGATTGATTGATAAAGGGCGAACCGATGTGTTCGCCCTTTATCTTGTGCAGAGAAGATGACGCATCGCTCTGACAGGGTGATGCGCCATGACTGCCTTGTTAGGTTTTAATGGAAGAAGGCGAATTTCACTGTAAACAGGGCTGCAATCACAATAACCATGGGTGTAATGTCCTTATAACGGCCAGATAGCAGCTTAATCACGGTGTAGCTGATAAAGCCGAAGGCAATCCCATCTGCAATTGAATAGGTAAAAGGCATGCCAACTGCTGTAATCACCGCTGGTGCCGATTCCGTTAAATCATCCCAATCAATCTCCGCTAAACCGCGTGCCATTAACACCGCCACATAACACAGCGCGGGGGCTGTTGCATACGCCGGAACGGTTCCTGCTAAAGGCGATAAAAATAATGCTGCGATAAACAGTAACGCGACAACGACGGCGGTGAGGCCTGTGCGACCTCCAACAGCGGTACCCGCAGCCGATTCAACATAAGCGGTGACGCTTGATGTGCCCAACACACCACCCGCCATAATCGCGGTGGAGTCGGCAAACAAGGCTTTTTTCAGACGTGTGAGACGACCTTGTTTATCTAGTAAGCCTGCACGGTGTGCCACACCAACTAAGGTGCCTGTGGTATCAAATAAGTCGACAAAGAAAAAGATGAAAATGACACCAATCAGGCCAGCGTTTAACGCACTGGCGAGGTCCATCTGCATAAAAGTAGGTTCAATGGAGGGGGGCATAGAAAACACGCCTTTGAACTCTGATAACCCCAAAGCCACAGACAATAAAGTGACAGCCAATACACCAATAATGATTGATCCGGTGACTCGGCGGTATTCCAACACCACGATCAATAAAAAGCCAAATACGGCTAAGAGGGTTGAGGGGGAATGAATATTTCCTAAGGTAACCATCGTGGCTTCGGAGCCGGTAATCACCCCTGCACCTTTTAAGCCAATGATCGCGAGGAACAAGCCTACCCCTGCTGAAATCGCCAGTTTTAAAGAGTAGGGGATGGCATTGACGATCAGCTCACGCAGCTTAAATGAACTCACCAAAACAAAAATAATACCGGAGATAAAGACTGCCCCCAACGCCGTTTGCCACGGCACACCCATACCTTTCACAACGGCAAAGGTGAAGTAGGCGTTCAACCCCATCCCCGGCGCTAGGGCAATGGGATAGTTAGCGACAACCCCCATCACTAAAGTACCCAAGGCAGCGGCAATGCAGGTGGCAACAAAGACCGCATTAAAATCCATCCCCGTTTGCGACAAAATCGCCGGATTGACGAAAATAATATAGGCCATGGTGAGGAAAGTGGTGAGACCGGCAAGGACTTCGGTTTTGACTGAAGTGCCATGCTCACGTAGCTGAAAATAGCGTTCGAGAATTTGCATGATGTGCCTGAAGTGAGTGGAATTTTAGTGCGGAAAAAGGCGGCGATTGTACCGTAAAACAATTGTTTAACGGCAAGCTAAGCAAACACTCTGCCAACAATCAGCTAGATCGCACAACAGATAGCCCTCTTCATGATGCCAAACGCGATGCTGGATAAAAACACGACTTGTAATATTTCTGCAATGGCAGCCCTTTACCATCCGGCCACGTTGCTATTTTTGCTTATTCCATTTCGCACGGAGCTTCCCAGCATGAAACACACTGTTCGCCTTACCGCCGCACTGACTGTGGCCGGTGCAATGTTGTCAGGTTATGCCGCTGCCGCCAATATCACTGGTGCTGGTGCAACTTTCCCCTATCCTTTGTATGCAAAATGGGCGGAAGCCTACAAGGCGAAGACCAACCATTCAGTCAACTATCAATCGATTGGTTCTGGTGGTGGGATTAAACAGATTGTGTCGAAAACGGTGGATTTCGGTGCCTCTGATATGCCGCTGAAGCCAGAACAACTGGCAAAAGATGGTTTATTACAGTTCCCCACTGTCGTGGGTGGTGTGGTGCCAATTTTTAACGTTCCGGGTGTGCAAACCGGCTTGAAATTTACTGGCCCACTGTTGGCGGATATCTATCTGGGTAAGGTAAGTAAGTGGAATGACCCTGCAATTCGTCAATTAAACCCCGGTGTGAACTTGCCAGATCAAGCTATCACTATCGTACGCCGTTCAGATGGTTCGGGTACGACCTTCATTTGGACCAACTACTTGTCCAAAGTATCGGCAGATTGGAAACAAAAAGTCGGTGAAGGTACAGCGGTGAGCTGGCCTGTCGGTGTGGGTGGTAAAGGTAATGAAGGGGTAGCGAACTACGTGACCCGTATCAAAGGCGGCTTAGGTTACGTTGAATATGCCTACGCCAAGCAAAACAAAATTACCTACGGCGCGGTGAAAAACAAAGATGGTCAATTTGCCTTGCCAAGCGAAGAAAGCTTTAAAGCTGCTGCTGCTAATGCAGATTGGAAAAATGCGCCTGGTTTCTACGAAATCCTGACTGACCAAGCAGGTAAGGGATCTTATCCTATCGTTGGTGCAACCTTCATCCTGATGCAAAAGAAACAGGACAAACCAGAACAAGGTTTGGAAACCCTGAAGTTCTTTGATTGGGCATATAAAGAGGGTGGCAAACTGGCCTTGGACTTGGATTACATCCCACTGCCAGATGTGGTGGCTAACCAAATTCGTGCACACTGGAAAGCTAACATCACCGACACCAGCGGCAAACCAGTTTGGAATAACTAATTTTTTGCCCCTTGCTAACGTCTGCTTTTCGGCTGTGAGTGGACGGAAAGCAGATGGGTCTATCACAGGCCGGGGGTAACCCCGGCTTTTTTGTCGGTCAGCCTGAGAGAGTGACATGCACGCCCAGCACATTGAGAACACCCTCAAAATGCAGCGCCGCCTAGATACCTTATTCCGAGGCACTACTCGCGGTTTTGCGTTTCTGGTACTTGCTACCTTAATCGGCATCATTATTTCCCTGATTATCGGGGCGATGCCAACCCTCCAATCTTTTGGATTCAGTTTTTTATTCAGCAGTTCATGGGATCCGGTTGCTGAAAACTTTGGTGCCCTCGCGCCCATTTATGGCACCTTGGTCACTGCGTTTATTGCCTTGCTTATCGGTGTGCCGGTGAGTTTCGGTATTGCCTTATTTCTGACTGAGTTATGTCCTGCCTGGTTGCGCCGTCCGATTGGCGTAGCGATTGAATTGTTGGCAGGCATTCCTTCGATTATTTACGGTATGTGGGGTTTGTTTGTCTTTGCCCCGCTGTTTGCCGATCATGTTCAACCTTGGATTATCGAAAACCTCGGTCATCTGCCCGGCATCGGTTTCTTGTTCCAAGGTGCGCCGATGGGGATTGGTGTGTTCACCGCTGGTTTGATCCTCGGCATTATGGTGATTCCGTTTATTGCCTCGGTGATGCGCGATGTGTTTGAAATTGTGCCAGTGATGTTAAAAGAATCTGCCTACGGCCTTGGTGCTACCACATGGGAAGTGGTGCGTTATGTGGTATTGCCTTACACCAAAGCAGGGGTGATTGGCGGCATTATGTTGGGTTTGGGTCGTGCTTTAGGTGAAACAATGGCAGTAACCTTTGTGATTGGTAATGCCTATCAAATCACAGGCTCGTTGATGGATCCTGGTAACTCGATTGCTTCGGCTTTGGCCAATGAATTTGCTGAGGCGCAAGAAGGCTTACACGTTTCGGCACTGATTGAATTAGGTTTGATTCTGTTCTTTATCACTTTTGTGGTGTTGGCTTGCGCAAAACTGTTACTGCTGCGCTTATCGAAAAACGAAGGTAAGAAAACCTAACGGAGAGTATGCGCATGGATCATAACTTGTATCGCCAGCGCCGCGTCGTCAACAGCATCAATATGGTGATGTCGATGTTGGCTGTCGGATTCGGTTTGTTCTGGCTGGTGTGGATTCTGTGGACCTTGTTTAGCTATGGTTTGGGTGGGATTAACTTATCGGTCTTTACTCAAAGCACCCCGCCCCCCGGCAGTACTGGTGGTTTGGCCAATGCTATTTACGGTAGTTTGTTGATGACGTTGTTTGGCACCTTAATTGGTACCCCAATTGGCATTTTGGCTGGGGTGTATTTGGCCGAGTTTGGCGAGCGTGGCTGGTTGGCCCCTGCCACCCGTTTCATCAACGATATTCTGCTGTCAGCCCCTTCAATTGTGATTGGCTTGTTTGTCTATGAAATCTACGTGATCTCTGTCGGCCATTTCTCTGGTTGGGCGGGGGCGCTGGCGCTAGCGATTATCGTGGTGCCGGTGGTGGTGCGGACGACCGAAAATATGCTGCGTTTGGTGCCGAACACCTTACGTGAAGCCGCGGCGGCTTTGGGGGCACCACAATGGAAAGTGGTGATGATGGTGACCCTGCGTGCGTCTAAAGCAGGTGTCTTGACCGGTATTTTATTGGCTGTGGCGCGGATTTCTGGTGAAACTGCCCCGTTGTTATTCACTGCACTGAACAACCAGTTCTGGAGCAGCAATATGAATCAACCGATGGCCAACTTACCGGTGGTGATTTTCCAGTTTGCCATGAGCCCGTATGAAGATTGGCATGCTTTGGCTTGGGCTGGTGCGCTGTTGATTACCGTCAGCGTATTGGGTTTGAACGTGCTTGCCCGCTGGTTAGGCAAACAAAATAATTCGCAATAATAAGGTTTCCGTCATGACTACTGATACCACCAAACTGCAAGTCAAAGATCTCAATTTTTACTACGGCGGCTTTCATGCGCTGAAAAACATCAATCTGTCGATTGCTTCGAAAAAAGTCACGGCGTTTATTGGCCCATCCGGTTGCGGTAAATCGACGCTGTTGCGGATTTTCAACCGCATGTATGAACTCTATCCCGGCTTGCGTGCTGAAGGACAGATTGTGATGGATGGTAAAAACATCCTCGACAAAGACGTCGATATCAACTTACTGCGTGCCAAAGTCGGTATGGTGTTTCAAAAACCGACCCCATTCCCGATGTCGATTTATGACAATGTAACCTTTGGGGTGAAGTTATACGAAAAACTCAGTAAATCCGAAATGGATGATCGGGTGGAATGGGCGTTGCGTAAGGCGGCGCTGTGGGAGGAAGTGAAAGACAAGCTGAAACAGTCGGGTCACTCTTTATCCGGTGGTCAGCAACAGCGGCTATGTATTGCGCGTGCCGTGGCCTCGAAGCCAGAAGTATTGTTATTGGATGAACCGACCTCGGCGCTCGATCCAATTTCCACAGCACAAATCGAAGAGTTGGTGAACGAGTTGAAAGAAAACTACACCATTGCGATTGTGACGCACAATATGCAGCAGGCGGCACGGGTATCTGATTACACCGCTTATATGTATCTTGGCGATTTGATCGAGTTTGGTGATACCGACACAATCTTTACGGCACCGAAGCAAAAAGCCACTGAAGACTATATTACTGGTAAATTTGGCTAATTTACGCACTATTTTGAAACACCGAAACGCCCCTATTTGGGGCGTTTTTCGTTTTTGGCACACAAAATTATTGCAAAGCGACATCATAAAGGAGTAATCTTTGCGCAAATTTAGTGCAATATCTGTAAGTCATGCACTGTTTTTGTGTTGCCACTATTTCTCTTTATGTTCTAGGAGCTTTTGATGCCTTACGTTGCCGATACGATTGCTCACCTCAATCGCACCAGCCCAGCCCAACATGAGTTCTATCAAGCCTGCGAAGAAGTGTTGTTATCTTTGCGTCCCCTATTAGACAACGACCCCAAATATCGCAAGTACGGGATTATCGACCGTATTGTCGAGCCCGAGCGGCAAATTATGTTCCGTGTGGCATGGGTGGATGATCGCGGCCAAGTACAGGTCAACAAAGGCTATCGTGTGCAATTTAACTCTGCCTTGGGGCCTTACAAAGGCGGTATCCGTTTTCATCCAAGTGTCAACGCCGGCATTATCAAGTTTCTAGGTTTTGAACAGATTTTTAAAAATGCGCTGACTGGCTTAGCGATTGGCGGCGGCAAAGGTGGCTCGAACTTCGATCCTAAAGGGAAATCCGAGCAAGAAATCATGCGCTTCTGCCAAGCATTTATGAATGAACTCTATCGCCATGTTGGTGCAACCGTCGATGTGCCAGCGGGAGACATCGGCGTTGGTGCGCGTGAAATTGGCTATATGTACGGCCAATATAAAAAACTGACTGGCAGCTATGAAGGCGTGTTGACCGGTAAAGGATTGAAATGGGGTGGCTCTCTTGGTCGGAAAGAAGCCACTGGGTATGGCACTGTCTATTTCGCTGACAATATGTTGCGTGACATTGGTGAGAGCTTGGAAGGCAAACAATGTGCGGTGTCAGGTGCCGGTAATGTGGCGATTTATACCGTAGAAAAACTCTATCATTTTGGTGCCAAACCGATCACCGTGAGTGATTCCTCCGGTTTTGTTCACGACCCAGCAGGGATTGATCTTGCGCTGTTGAAGCAAGTCAAAGAGGTTGAACGTACCTCTTTGGCTGAATACGCTAAACGTCGCGGTGGTGTGCGTTTTGTGCCGGTCAGCGATTATCCAGCGGGTCGTAATTTGGTTTGGTCGGTGCCATGTGATGCCGCTTTCCCTTCCGCAACACAAAATGAACTCAATGGCGAAGATGCCAAAGAATTACTGAAAAACGGCTGCACCTTAGTGGCAGAAGGTGCCAATATGCCTTCTACACAAGAAGCGGTGGAAGCTTTCTTGGCTGCTAATATTTTGTATGGCCCGGGTAAAGCGGCCAACGCAGGTGGTGTGGCAACCAGCCAATTAGAAATGGCACAAAATGCCAGTATGCAGCAATGGACTTTTGAAGAAGTCGATAGCAAATTGCAGCGCATTATGGCGGGGATTTATCAATCAGCGAGTGAAACGGCTCGCGAATTTGGTGCTGAGCGTAATTTGGTGTTAGGTGCCAACATCGCTGGTTTCCGTAAAGTGGCTGATGCGATGATTGAGCAGGGCGTGGTTTAATTTTCAACCGCGTTAGCAAGCAAAAAGGGAAGCCACTGAGCTTCCCTTTTTTCATCTAGGCTAGATGGCTACCCAGATTACAGCATGCCTTTTTCTTTCAACAGTGCCACCATGGTGCTGCCCAATTCAGCTGGGCTGCGGGTGTAGCGGATACCTGCTTTTTCGAAAGCAGCAAATTTCTCTTCAGCAGTGCCTTTACCGCCCGAGATAATCGCACCAGCATGACCCATGCGTTTGCCTTTTGGTGCGGTGACACCAGCAATGTAACCAACGATTGGCTTGGTCACATGGGCTTTTGCATATTCAGCGGCTTCTTCTTCAGCGGTACCACCGATTTCACCAATCATGATGATGGCTTCAGTCTGTGGATCGTTTTGGAACAGTTCCAAGGCATCAATGTGGCTGGTACCAGGGATGGGGTCGCCACCGATACCGATACATGTCGATTGACCTAAACCAGCGGCGGTGGTTTGTGCCACTGCTTCGTAGGTCAAGGTGCCGGAGCGCGACACGATACCGATTTTACCTGGTTGGTGAATATGGCCAGGCATAATGCCGATTTTACATTCACCTGGAGTGATGATACCTGGGCAGTTTGGCCCGATCAGACGCACGCCACCGGTTTGCTCGATATAACGTTTGGCCTTCAGCATGTCCAATGTTGGCACGCCTTCGGTGATGGTCACGATCAATTTGATGCCAGCATCCACGGCTTCCACAATCGAATCCAACACGAAAGGGGCTGGCACATAGATCACCGAAGCGTCAGCTTGGGTTTCGCGGACAGCTTCTTTCATGGTGTTGAACACCGGCAGATTGAGGTGAGTGCTGCCACCTTTGCCTGGGGTCACGCCACCGACCACTTGGGTGCCGTAGGCAATCGCTTGTTCAGAATGGAAAGTGCCGTTTTTGCCGGTAAAACCTTGCACCAGCACTTTAGTATTTTTGTTAACGAGTACGCTCATGGTTCACTCCGTAAGTGCGGTGGATCAGACTGCAGCCAATTGGGCAACAATTTTCTCGGCAGCGTCATTCAGACCTTGGGCCGAGATCAATTGCAGACCGGATTCATCCAGCAGTTTTGCGCCCAGTTCGGCATTGTTACCTTCCAAACGCACTACGACAGGGACTGTCACGTTGACTTCTTTCACCGCAGCGATAATCGCCTCTGCGATCATGTCACAACGCACGATACCACCGAAGATGTTAATCAACACGCCTTTGACCGAAGGATCAGCCAAAATCAGTTTGAACGCTTCGATCACGCGCTCTTTGGTTGCGCCACCGCCGACGTCCAAGAAGTTAGCTGGCTGGCCACCTTTCAGTTTGATGATGTCCATGGTCGCCATCGCCAAACCAGCACCGTTCACCATACAACCAATGTTACCTTCCAAAGCAACATAGTTCAGGTCGAATTCGGAGGCTTTCAGTTCGCGTTCGTTTTCTTGCGATTTGTCACGCAAGGCAGCAACAGCAGGCAAACGATACAGCGCGTTAGAGTCGATGCCGATTTTGGCATCCACGCAAGCCAAGGAGCCATCACCACGGATAGCCAGTGGGTTGATTTCAAACAAGGCGAAATCGTTTTCGACGAAGGCTTGGTAAGCACCGGTCATCAATTTCACGAATTCGTTGATTTGTTTGCCTTCTAAACCCAAAGCAAAAGCCACATCACGCGCTTGGAAAGGCAACAAACCCACCAGCGGATCAACGGTCACTTTCAGAATTTTTTCTGGCGTGTTGTGCGCCACTTCTTCAATTTCCACACCGCCTTCGGTCGAAGCCATGAAGGTGACACGGCGGGAAGAACGGTCAACCACTGCACCGAGGTACAACTCACGTTGTACAGGGTACATGTCTTCGCACACCAGCACGCTGTTGACAGGCTGGCCGTTGGCATCGGTTTGGTAAGTGATCAGATTTTTACCAATCAAGCCGTTTGCCACGTCTGCGGCTTCTTCACGGCTTTTCACCACTTTCACGCCACCTGCCTTACCACGGCCACCGGCATGGACTTGGGCTTTGATGACAGCAAATTTGCCGCCCATTTGGTCAAACGCAGCCGCAGCTTCTTCACCGTTGGTGGCGAGGATGCCTTGTTGCACCGGCAGGCCATATTTAGCCAGCAGCTCTTTCGCTTGGTATTCGTGCAGATTCATCGTTTATTCTCTTCTCTTGTGTAAAGGTGAGGAGTTTTGGGTGTTGCGATGCAAAGTATAAGCCCTTGCACCGCAACTGGCATTAGCCATGCAGTGCGCGTTTGTCCGCTGCCAAGCATGCTTCATGCAACACTTCGCTGAGCGAAGGATGGGCATGTACGATACGAGCAATGTCTTCGCTCGAAGCGGAGAATTCCATTGCCACCACCGCCTCAGCCACCAATTCGGACGCCATCGGCCCGATGATGTGAACGCCAAGGATACGGTCTGTTTTGGCGCAGGCCAAGACTTTTACAGTGCCTTGTGCCATCCCTAAGCCCAAGGCGCGGCCATTGGCAGCAAAGCCCGAGGTGCCTTTTTTGTATTCCACACCAGCCGCTTTGAGTTGTTCTTCGGTTTTACCAACCCAAGCGATTTCTGGATGGGTGTAAATCACCCACGGAATCATGTTGAAATCAACGTGTGGTTTTTGCCCTGCGATGCGCTCAGCAACTGCAACACCTTCTTCACTGGCCTTGTGTGCCAACATCGGGCCACGCACCACATCACCGATTGCCCAGATATTGGGCAAATTGGTGTGGCAGTGATCATCAACCACGATAAAACCGCGCTCATCAACTTGCAGACCCACTGTGTCCGCACCCAAGCCGGCGGTGTTAGGCACACGACCGATGGCAACAATCAATTTGTCCACTTCCAGCGTTTTTGCTTCGCCTGCCAACTCATAGTTGACAGTGACGTTGCTGTCGCCAGCGGTGATGGATTGGATTTTGACGCCATTGAAAATCGCCAGACCTGTCTCTTTGGTCAGGGTTTTGTGGGCTTCTTTGGCAATCTGTTGGTCAACGGCAGGCAAGAAGGTCTCTGCGGCTTCCAACACGGTGACGTCTGCGCCTAAGCGTTTCCAAACCGAACCCATTTCCAGACCAATCACGCCAGCACCAATCACGCCCAAGCGTGCAGGCACTTCGGTCATCGCCAAGGCACCCGCATTGTCGAGCACGCGCTGGTTGTCGATGGTCACACCCGGCAGCGGACGTGGATTAGACCCTGTTGCCACGATGACATGCGTGGCTTCTAATGTATCAACCACAGCGCCGTTATCGCTGACTTCGATTTGCCATTTTTCATTTTGGCGACCGAGTAAACGAGCGAGGCCATGCACATTGGCAACTTTGTTTTTCTTGAACAAGAAGCTGATACCACCGGCGTTCTTACCGATGATGTCGTTTTTGCGCTTGAGCATTTGTGCCACGTCCATCTTCACTCCTTCGACGCTGATGCCGTGTGCGGCAAAGTCGTGGGTGGTGGCGTGGAAGTTTTCAGAAGATTGCAGCAAGGCTTTGGAAGGGATGCAACCCACGTTTAAGCAGGTACCACCGAGGCTAGGCTTGCCTTCTGGGTTTTTAAACGCATCAACGCAAGCCGTGTTAAAACCGAGTTGAGCCGCACGGATGGCGGCAACGTAGCCGCCTGGTCCGCCGCCGATAACGACGACATCGAATTGTTGAGCCATGATGTTTCCTTGTGTCGGTGTGGCGAGGACGGATGGTGTCATCCGTCCAACTTCAGACTAAGCCGAGCGGCTTACAGATCGAGCAACAGGCGTGCTGGGTCTTCGATGGCTTCTTTGATGGCCACTAAAGATAACACTGCTTCGCGACCGTCGATGATGCGGTGGTCGTAAGATTGTGCCAAGTACATCATTGGACGCACTACAACTTGGCCATTTTCAACCATCGCACGTTCTTTGGTGGCGTGCATACCAAGGATGGCAGATTGTGGTGGGTTGATGATTGGGGTTGACATCATCGAACCAAAAGTCCCGCCATTCGAGATGGTGTAAGTGCCGCCGGTCAGTTCTTCAACCGTCAATTTCCCTTCTTGGGCACGCTTACCGAAGTCGGCAATCTGACGCTCGATATCGGCCAACGACAACAAATCAGCATTGCGGATCACTGGCACCACTAAACCACGTGGGCTGCCCACGGCCACACCCACATCAAAATAACCGTGGTAAATGATATCGGTGCCATCAACCGAGGCGTTCAATACTGGGTATTTTTTCAATGCAGCTACAGCCGCTTTGACAAAGAAGCCCATAAAGCCCAGCTTGATGCCGTGTTCTTTTTCGAACTTGTCTTTGTATTTGTTACGTAGATCCATCACCGGCTTCATGTTCACTTCATTGAAGGTGGTGAGGATGGCGTTGGTTTGTTGCGATTGCACCAGACGTTCGGCAACACGTTGACGCAGGCGGCTCATTGGCACGCGTTGTTCTGGGCGGTCGCCCAACAGGGTGGCCACGTTGACAGCTGGGGCAGCAATAGCAGGTGCGGCAGCAGGTTTGTTCGCTGCGGCAACGACATCTTCTTTCAAGACACGACCATCGCGGCCAGAGCCTTGCAAACCAGCCAATTCAACGCCGGTTTCTGCTGCCAGTTTTTTGGCAGCTGGCATGGCCATCACTTGGTTGTGACCCGCTTGAGCCGAGGTATCAGCAGCAGCGGCAGTGGTGGTTGCGGCAGGTTGAGCAGCGGTTGCGGCCACAGGTGCAGCGGTAGCGCCGGCTTGGGCTGCGGTGTCGATACGCGCAATCAACTGGCCGCTGGTCACAGTTGCACCATCATTTTGTACGATTTCAACTAAGACACCGGCTTGTGGTGCTGGCAATTCCAACACGACTTTGTCGGTTTCAAGGTCGATCAGGTTTTCATCACGATTGACGTATTCACCCGCTTTTTTGTGCCAGCTCATCAAGGTGGCTTCGGAAACGGATTCTGGCAACTGTGGGACAGTAACTTCGATCAGGCTCATTCGGTCTTCTCCAGACGGCGGGTATCACCGACCCGCCGATATGCTTCACAGGGTGAAATTATTTGTTTAAGGTCATGGCGTCGTTGAGCAGCTGTTTCAGCTGGGCAACGTGTTTCGACATATAACCGACTGCTGGCGAGGCCGAGGATGGACGACCGGCAAAACCCAGCGTTTGCTTAGGTTTGATTTGCGCTTCAAGACGATGGCGGATTTGGTACCACGCGCCTTGGTTCTTCGGCTCTTCTTGTACCCAAACGATTTCTTTGGCGTTCGGGTATTTCGCCAGCTCTTCACCCAACTGTTCGGTGGGGAAGGGATAGAGTTGTTCAACACGCAAGATGGCGATGTCGTTTTGCAATTCACGTTCTTTACGTGCATTGAGCAAATCGTAGTACACCTGACCCGCGCACAGCAGCACCCGTTTGATTTTCTTGCCGTCTGCCACGTCGTTATCGGCAATCACTGGCAAGAAGCTGCCGTGAGCGATATCGTCGAGCGAAGACATCGAATCTTTGTAGCGCAACAGACGCTTGGACAGCATCACCACCAATGGCTTGCGATATGGGCGCAATACTTGGCGACGCAGCAGGTGGAACATTTGGGCGGCTGTCGATGGCATCAGCACTTGAATGTTGTGCTCAGCACACAGCTGCAAATAACGCTCAACCCGTGCCGAGCTATGCTCTGGGCCTTGACCATCATAGCCGTGTGGCAGAATCATGGTCAGACCGCACAGACGGCCCCACTTGGTTTCACCGGACACAATAAATTGGTCGATAGCCACTTGGGCACCGTTGGCGAAGTCACCGAACTGTGCTTCCCAGATGACCAATTCGTTAGGCGAAGAACATGCGTAGCCATATTCGTAAGCTAACACCGCTTCTTCGTTCAAAATCGAGTCGATGACCAAGAAATCGGCTTGGGTATCGGACAGATGGCGCAATGGCACATAGCTGCCTTGATCCCAGCGTTCGCGGTTTTGATCGTGCAATACGGCATGGCGGTGAGCAAACGTACCACGGCCAGAATCTTCACCCGAAATACGCACCGGATGACCCGATTCAACCAACGAGGCGTAGGCTAAGGTTTCTGCCATCCCCCAGTCGATTGCTTGGGTGCCCGCTGCCATTTCGCGGCGAGCAGCCAAAATTTTTGCCACAGCGTTGTGCAGTTTGAAATCTGCTGGGACGGTGGTGAATTTTTCGGTCAGGCGTTGGATATCTGTCACTGGCAAGGCAGTGTTAACTGGGTGTGCCCAGTGGGTACCCAAGTAAGGTGTCCAATCTACGGCATGTTCGCGGCGATAGTTGGTCAACACGGTTTGTTCAACGTGTTCACCTTTGTCCAAAGCAGCGCGGTAGGCGGCAATCAGACCATCCGCTTCTTCTTGCGAAATCGCGCCTTCAGCGACTAAGCGCTCGACATACTTGGCACGCACACCGGGGTGTTTCGCGATTTTCTTGTACATCATCGGCTGCGTCAGCATTGGGTCATCACCTTCGTTGTGGCCCAATTTACGGAAGCAAACCATGTCGATGACGACATCTTTTCCGAATTCATTACGGAAATCTAACGCTGCCTGCATCACAAAGCAGACGGCTTCGGGATCATCACCATTGACGTGGAAAATCGGTGCTTCAACCATTTTTGCGACATCGGTGCAATACAGCGTCGAACGCATATCGCGGGTGTCGGAAGTGGTAAAGCCCACTTGGTTGTTGACCACGAGGTGAATGGTACCGCCGGTGCCGTAACCACGGGTGCCGGACAGGTTGAATGTCCCTTGGTTCACACCTAAACCACCAAACGCCGCATCACCGTGAATCAACACGGGAATCACTTGTTTGCGTTCGAGGTCTTTACGACGTTCTTGACGGGCACGCACCGAACCTTCGACCACAGGGTTGACGATTTCTAAGTGCGAAGGGTTGAACGCGAGCGAGACATGGACTGGACCGCCGGGGGTTGGCAAGTCGGTGGAGAAGCCCATGTGGTATTTCACGTCGCCAGATGGCAATTCAACCGAAGGACGGCCTTCGAATTCGGCGAACAAATCGCGTGGTAATTTACCCAAAGTGTTAACCAACACATTGAGACGACCACGGTGGGCCATACCGATGATAATTTCTTGTACGCCTTTGCTGCCGCCATCTTGAATCAGACGGTCTAACGCAGCAATCATCGACTCGCCACCTTCGAGCGAGAACCGTTTTTGCCCCACATACTTGGTATGCAAATAGCGTTCTAGCGTTTCAGCGGCGGTGACTTGTTTTAATACACGTTTTTTGGTGTCGACATCATAGCGAGGGGTCGAGCGCAAACCTTCAAAGCGTTCTTGTACCCAGCGTTTTTGCTTCGAGTCGATGATGTGCATGTATTCAACGCCGATGCTGCCACAGTACGTCTGGCGCAGATGGGCGAGAATATCTGCCAAGGAACCTTTTTCTAAGCCGACTAACGAACCAGTGTTGAACTGTGCCGCCATATCAGCGTCAGATAAGCCGTGGTATGCAGGATCGAGTTCTGGTACGGGCGCCGTGTCCATCCGTTTGAGCGGATCGAGATTTGCCCAACGAGAACCCATGACGCGGTAGGCCGAGATCAGTTTCAGCACTGCCACTTGTTTTTGCATGGCGTCCCATTCGGCCACTTCGCTCTTGCGCGCAAAACCACGAGGTTGTTTGGCGAGTTGAACGAAGGATTCTTGAATAGGATGATGAGGGACGTCACGGTCGGCTGCACCGGGAGTTTGCTGCAGCTTATCGAAATAATCACGCCATTCAGCTGTTACGCTGTTGGCATCCGCGAGGTACTGTTCGTACAGTTCCTCGATAAAGGGAGCATTCCCACCAAACAGGTGTGAATGGCTGTACAAGGTTTGCATCATGGTGTTATCGACCCTAATTACGGTAGTGCAGCGTTCGACCGCTTGGCAGCTGCCAGCGGCCTGTTGTTTTTGGTGTCGCTGCGATGGTTGGAGGCTGTGATGCAGCCTCCTTCATCACGCTATCGCTTATTTGCGATCGGCGAGAGCGACGTAGTCACGGCGTGGTGCGCCGGTGTAGAGCTGACGCGGACGACCAATCTTCATGGTTGGGTCTGCAATCATTTCAGTCCAGTGGCTGATCCAGCCAACAGTACGAGCTAAGGCAAAAATGGGTGTGAACATCGATACTGGGATACCAATTGCCGACAACACGATACCAGAGTAGAAGTCAACGTTTGGATACAGTTTACGTTCGATGAAGTATTCGTCTTCCAACGCGATTTTTTCCAGCGCCATGGCCAGTTTGAACTTAGGATCGTTGTGCAAGCCCAGTTCGTTCAATACTTCATCACAAGTGCGTTTCATAATGGCAGCGCGTGGGTCCATGTTTTTGTAAACACGGTGACCAAAGCCCATCAGTTTATGCGTTTTGGCTTTCACGCCTTCCATAAAGGCTGGCACGTTTTCGACCGAGCCGATTTCGTCCAACATCTTCAACACAGCTTCGTTAGCGCCACCGTGCGATGGGCCCCACAAGCAAGCGATACCAGCAGCGATACACGCAAATGGGTTAGCGCCAGAAGAACCTGCCAGACGAACGGTAGAAGTCGAAGCATTTTGTTCGTGGTCAGCATGCAGGATAAAGATGCGGTCGAGTGCACGCGCTAACACTTTGTTGACTTTGTATTCTTCGCATGGTGTCGAGAACATCATGTGCAAGAAGTTCTCGGCATAGGTCAAATCGTTACGTGGGTAGCTGAAAGGCAGACCTTTGTTGTAACGGTAGGCTTGGGCTGCAATCGTTGGCACTTTAGCGATCAAGCGATGTGCCGACACTTCGCGGTGGTGAGGATCGTTGATATCCAGTGAATCGTGATAGAACGCAGACAACGCGCCCACCACACCCACCATCACCGCCATTGGGTGTGCGTCGCGGCGGAAACCTTTGTACAGATTTTGCAGCTGATCGTGAATCATGTTGTGACGCATGATTTTGCGGTCGAATTCTGCTTTTTGTTCTGCGTTTGGCAATTCGCCGTTTAACAGCAAATAGCAGCTTTCCAAGAAGTCGGATTCTTCTGCTAATTGCTCAATTGGGTAACCACGGTAGTAGAGCTGCCCCACATCACCATCAATAAAGGTAATCTTGGATTCGCACGAAGCGGTTGCCAAGAAACCAGGGTCGAAGGTGAACATGCCTGTCTTGGCAAAAGACCGGATGTCAACGACGTTTGGGCCCAGTGTGCCTTCCATGATTGGAAAATCTAAGTTCTGGCCGTCGTTATAGGTCAGCGTGACTTTGCGGTTGTTTTCCACAGCATTACTCCCAGTAGTTACATTTGACAGTGCCCCGTCCATGCGGGGCACCTTCCTAAACACGACGCAACATCGCCACAATTTCAGCGAGGTGCGGCGCGTCGACATCGCACTTCTCGTTTACCAGATCAAGCAGATCATTGTCGGGCCAATCTAATAACTCAACATAAGCTGCAAATTGGTCTGGTGTGAGTGCGTCATAGTGTTGGGCGAGAAATCGCGTAATCACAAGATCAAGCTCTAACAAACCCCGACGCGAACGCCAACGTTGTCGCTTTTTCTCAACTTCCGAGATTTCTGCCCGTGCCGAATCGCTCATACTGCGCGCCGTACCATGAGATCTTTGATCTTGCCGATGGCCTTAGTAGGGTTGAGCCCCTTAGGACACACATCGACACAGTTCATGATGGTGTGGCAGCGGAATAAACGATACGGATCGTCTAAGTTGTCCAGACGTTCGTTAGTTGCCAAGTCGCGAGTATCAGCAATAAAGCGATAGGCAGCCAACAAACCAGCTGGGCCGACGAATTTGTCTGGGTTCCACCAGAAAGACGGGCACGATGTCGAACAGCACGCACACAGAATGCACTCGTACAAACCATCCAACTCTTTACGGTCTTCGGGCGATTGCAAACGCTCGCGCTCGGGCGGCGGTGTGTCGTTTTGCACGTACGGTTTGATCGAGTGATACTGTTTAAAGAACTGGGTCATGTCCACGATTAAATCGCGGATGATCGGCAAGCCGGGCAGAGGCCGCAGTTCGATAGGCTGTTTCAAATCTTTCAAATCGGTCAAGCAAGCTAAGCCGTTCTTACCGTTGATGTTCATCGCATCCGAGCCACAGACACCTTCGCGGCAGGAACGACGGAACGATAAAGTATCGTCTTTCACTTTTAACTTCACCAAAGCATCGAGCAGCTTACGATCAGTTTCGTCAGCTTCGATAGCGATGTCTTGCATATAGGGCGCTGCATCCTTGTCAGGATTGTAGCGATAGATGCGGAATTGCAAGGTTGTTGTCGTCATGATCTTGTGCCCTTAGTAAGAACGGGTCTTGAGCGCGATGGTCTCAACCGTCAGTGGCTTCAAGTTGACTGGTTTGTACTCCAGACGGTTATCGTCACGATACCAGAGTGTGTGCTTCAACCAGTTCTTATCGTCGCGGCCATTCGGTGTTTCTGCTGTGTCAGGCGCATCGTCACGCACGTGAGCACCACGCGATTCGGTCCGGTTGTTGGCCGAAATCATGGTGGCTTTGGCGACTTCGATCAGGTTTTCCAGCTCTAACGCTTCGACACGAGCGGTGTTCCACACTTTCGATTTGTCGTGGATGAAGGTCTTTTTCACCATCTCTTCCACTTCCAAAATCTTGGTCACACCTTGTTGCAGCATGTCTTTGAAGCGGAACACACCACAATGTGCCTGCATCGTGCGTTGCATTGCGCTGCGAGCAGCATCCACTTCCACACCGCTAGTTTGATTGTCGAAACGAGCTACACGAGCCAAAGCGCGGTCAACATCAGCAGTGGCCAATTCTGGCAACGATTTAGGTTGTGATTTGATGTAGTCAATCATGGTGTTACCAGACGACTTACCAAATACCAACAAGTCGAGCAGCGAGTTGGTGCCTAGGCGGTTGGCGCCATGCACTGAAGCACACGCACACTCACCGGCGGCATAGAACCCTTCCACCACCTTATCTTCCACCACGACTTCACCTTTGTAGTTAGTCGGGATACCGCCCATTTGATAGTGGCAGGTTGGCACAACAGGAATCGGTGCTTTGATGGGATCCACACCCGCAAACTTGATCGAAATTTCGCGAATACCAGGCAACTTAGACATAATCACATTCGGGTCTAAGTGGGTGATGTCCAGCAACACATGGTCTTTTGCTGGGCCACAGCCACGGCCTTCATTGATTTCTGTCACCATCGCACGCGACACCACGTCACGCGAGGCGAGGTCTTTTGCGTTCGGTGCATAACGTTCCATGAAACGTTCACCTTGCGCGTTACGCAAGATACCACCTTCACCACGCACACCTTCGGTAATCAGCACACCTGCGCCGGCAACACCTGTTGGGTGGAATTGCCAGAATTCCATGTCTTCTAATGGAATCCCTGCACGAGCCGCCATCCCCAAACCATCACCCGTGTTAATAAAGGCGTTGGTTGAAGAAGAGTAGATACGGCCAGCGCCGCCAGTGGCGAATAAAGTCGCTTTGGCTTGGAAAACGTAGATTTCCGAGGTTTCCATTTCCATGGCTACCACGCCTTGCACGCGACCTTCGCTGTCACGCACCAGATCTAATGCCATCCATTCGACAAAGAAATGGGTGTTTGCGCGCACGTTGCGTTGGTATAAGGCATGTAACATCGCATGGCCAGTCCGGTCGGCAGCAGCACAGGCGCGACGCACTGGCTTTTCACCGAAGTTGGACATGTGGCCACCGAATGGACGCTGGTAAATCGTGCCGTCTTCGTTACGGTCGAATGGCATCCCAAAGTGTTCCAGCTCCACCACGACGTTAGGTGCTTCACGGCACATAAACTCAATCGCGTCTTGGTCGCCCAGCCAGTCCGACCCCTTAACGGTGTCGTACATGTGCCAGTGCCAGTGGTCAGCCTCGGAGTTACCCAAGGAAGCCGACACCCCACCTTGTGCTGCCACGGTGTGGGAACGAGTTGGGAACACTTTGGATAAAACGGCAGTCTTCAAACCTGCTTCGGACAATTGCAGGGCGGCGCGCATACCGGCTCCACCCGCCCCAACGATCACGGCGTCAAAATGACGGACAGGTACACTCATTACAGCCCCCAAACAACTTTGATCGAATAAATCAGACAGCCCACCAACCAAACGATGGTGAACAGATGTAAGGCTAAACGTAAACCCACAGGTTTGATGTAATCCATCCACACATCACGAATACCCACCCACACATGCAACAATAGGGCGATGATGGTGGTTTGGGTCAACACTTGCACCCAAGTGGTTTTGAAGAAAGCCTGCCAGCCTTCGTACGTCCCTGGCATAGTCAACAAAAACAACACCAAGCCGAAGGTATAAATGGCCATCACCACGGCGGTAGCACGTTGCATGATCCAATCGCGCAGACCGTAGCGTGCACCTACAACAATACGATTTACCACAGCATACCTCCGATAATGACGGTCAAGGCAAGGCTGACGATGATGACAGTGCGAGCGGTGGAGCGAGCGGTTTGCAGCTCAAGACCTTTGTGGAAGTCCAAAGCCAAAAAGCGCAGGCCGGCACAGAAGTGATGCATGTAAGCCCACAACAGACCCAACAGGATCAGCTTCACCAGAGGGTGAGCGATGACTGTACGGTAGGTTTCGAAGGCTTCAGCAGAACTTAAGGAACCGCCGAGAAGATAAATAATGAAAGGGAGGGTGAAAAAGAGTCCGACACCCGAGATCCGGTGCAAAATCGACACGATGCCAGGCAACGGCAAGCGGATTTTTCCCAGATCAAGGTGTTTGGGGCGTTTCTTCTGCATGGCTTGCATGGAGGTTTCCTTGTGAAACTACACACCTGAACGGTTGACAATACTCCGGGTTACCCCGGAACCGCATCCGGCCGCGGCGGCGCTCGTCGCGACCTGCTTTCCGAACCCCAGCAGATGACTGCTTAGTGATCGAAGGGCCGGATTCTAGCAAAAAACCCGTTTGTCCTCGGGTTTGTTTACCTGTTTTGTCGGCGCGGGGTGTCCGCACAGCCATGACAAAACAAGAAACGCATCACACACTGGGCCGGTAAGCCCAGCGTGTACAGCGACACAGACGATACCGCCACTCTACGGCTTCGCCTGACCAGCTTTCAGCGATTCTGATGATGGCTAGCATTGGAGCTGTGCCATCTTCGGGACGTAAAAGTTGTAAATCTTCTCGTCCCGGTATGACTGCCCGCAACAGTGAAGTCCGAAAGCGAACTCGCATTGCGTGCTGTCGTTCTAACAGTTGATAAAGACTACCTTCATGCTGCCGCAATTGTCGGGCATCAATCCCCGGATAGGGTTCAACTGGACAATAAGCGTCATCCATTGCTATCGGGACCCCTTCGAGTCGCCACAGCTTACGGATCCGATACACCGGTGCGCCGCGCCGCAGACCCAGGCCTTCGGCAATCTCATCTGCTGCATTGACTTTGGAACAACCAATCAGTTCACCGATTGGCCGTTCTGCTTGTTCGGTAAATCCCAGTGGACTGACTAAATCAGCCCCGCCCCACTCGCTGAGGCTCGGCGCAACAAATGTGCCGCGTCCTTGTTGTCGGTACAACCAGCCATCCCGTACCAGATCAGTCAGTGCTTTTCTGACCGTGCCTTGGCTCACCCCAAGCGCGTCAGCTAAATCCCATTCGCTTGGCAAAGCCTCGTGCGGTTGCCATTCACCCTGTGCAATTCGACTCGCCAAATGGTGGTGAATTTGCGCGTAGAGCGGCTGGTAATCTGGTTTCGGAAGTTGCGTCTGTTGTGACATGGCGCTTTTTAGCATTAAATACCCTTCACCGTCCAGATAGGTCTTATATAAGACACAAGATAATTCGCATTTGTTGCGGAAATTTCCACAGTTTGCCCGCACACAAAACCCAGTATCAGTGCTAAACTGCGGCTCGATACCGGACACAGCCCACGGCGCATCTTAGCGTAGATCAACGCCGACTCTCCCTCTCAACGCGGTTGGGTTCATCAGTGGAGGGCGCTGTCCGTGATGGCTTAAATTTCAGGAAACTGATGTTGCAACTCATCTCGTTTGAGATGATGAGCACAGTAACAATCTCTGCTCAAAAAAACGGGCAAGAGAAGATGTCAAACCCTAAGACGCACTGCAATGGAGAAATGCCTCATGAAAGCACCCGTTCGTGTTGCCGTAACCGGCGCTGCCGGCCAAATCGGTTACAGCTTGTTGTTCCGTATCGCTTCTGGCGAAATGTTGGGTAAAGATCAGCCTGTTATTCTGCAATTGCTCGACTTGCCTCAAGCTCAAAACGCTGTCAAAGGCGTGATGATGGAGCTGGAAGATTGCGCCTTCCCGTTGCTGGCCGGTATGGTTGCAACCGACGATCCGAATGTGGCATTCAAAGATGCTGACGTTTGCTTGTTAGTGGGTGCACGTCCTCGCTCGAAAGGCATGGAACGTGCCGACTTGTTGGAAGCTAACGGCGCAATCTTTACCGTTCAAGGTAAAGCGATTGCTGAAAACGCTAAAGAAGACGTCAAAGTGTTGGTGGTGGGTAACCCATGCAATACCAATGCTTACATTGCTCGTGCTGCCGCGATTAAAGTGGGCCGCACCAACCCAGCAAACTACCACGGCATGTTGCGTTTAGACCACAACCGTGCTCTGTCACAGTTGGCTGCCAAAACTGGCCGTGAAGTGTCCAGCCTGAAACAATTGGTGGTGTGGGGTAACCACAGCCCAACGATGTACGCTGACTATCGCTTCTGCACGTCCAACGGCGACAACGTAAAAGCACTGGTCAACGATGCCGTGTGGAATAACGATGTGTTCCTGCCAACTGTTGGTAAGCGTGGTGCTGCAATTATCGAAGCCCGTGGCTTGTCTTCTGCCGCTTCCGCTGCTAACGCAGCCATCGACCACATCCGTGACTGGGTGTTAGGTTCGGACGAATGGGTCACCATGGGTGTGCCTGCACCTGCTGATAACAGCTATGGTATCCCAGAAGGTATCGTGTTTGGCTTCCCATGCAAGTGTGCAAACGGTGCTTATGAAATCATCGAAGGTTTGGAAATCGACGAATACAGCCGTGAGAAAATCAATATCACGCTGAAAGAGTTGACTGACGAAGCTGAAGCTGTGAAGCACATGCTGTAATCATTCGCCAGAATGCGAAAACCCCGACTCGTCAGTCGGGGTTTTTTATTTGCTGCAACAGCGAGGCGCACTGTTGATAGCCGGCTGTGATTAGGCAGCCATGGCCTTGATTGCAGCAGACAAGCGGCTCTTGTGACGAGCAGCTTTGTTCTTGTGGAAGATGCCTTTGTCAGCGATGCTGTCGATTACGCTTGTCGAAGCTTGGAAAGCGGTTTGTGCTGCGGCTTTGTCACCGGCGGCGATTGCTTTTAACACTTTTTTGACTGCGGTACGGAACTGCGAGCGTTGACCAGCGTTAAGTTGGCGAGCGGCTTCGGCTTGACGGGCACGCTTGCGTGCTTGTGCGCTGTTTGCCATGTTGGGATTCTCCTAGGAAGAAAGCAGATATCTGTTAAACAGTCAATTCTAGCTGGCACAGGGTCTTTTTGCAAGAACAGGGGCTTAGGTCTTACCATCTTGGTTTTCTTTTTTGGCCGGTATGCGATGAATCTGCTTAAAGCCTTGTTTACCGTCAGCAGTATGACGTTAGTGTCTCGGGTCTTGGGTTTTGTCCGGGATGCGTTGATTGCCCGCAGCTTTGGTGCAGGGTTGTACACCGATGCTTTTTTTGTTGCGTTTAAGTTGCCGAATTTATTACGGCGGGTGTTTGCCGAGGGAGCGTTTTCTCAGGCCTTTGTACCAGTGTTGGCTGAATACCGTGAACACAAAAATGCACAAGACACTCGACAGTTTCTTTCTTATATCAGTGGGTTACTGACTTTAGCTCTACTGGCAGTGACCTTATTAGGTATCGTGATCGCGCCATGGATTATTTGGATTTCTGCTCCCGGTTTCAGCGATCGTCCCGAAAAATTCGCCCTGACTGTCGATTTGCTGCGACTGACATTTCCCTACATTTTGTTTATTTCTTTGGCCTCTTTGGCGGGCAGTGTATTAAATACGTGGCGGCAATTCTCGATTCCTGCTTTTACCCCGACCTTGCTGAATCTGAGTTTTATTGGCTGTGTGTTGTTTCTCGCACCGTACTTGGAACAACCGGTTTTTGCCTTGGCATGGGCCGTGTTAATTGGCGGCATCGCCCAACTCGCCTTTCAACTCCCTGCATTAGCAAAAATTGGTATGTTGCCGTGGCCGCGCCTTGATTGGCGTGATGCAGCAGTGCGGCGAGTGGTGAAACAAATGGGCCCAGCGATTTTTGGTGTATCTATTAGTCAGATTTCTTTGGTGATTAATACAATTTTTGCTTCATTTTTGGTGTCTGGCAGCGTGTCTTGGATGTATTACGCTGACCGTTTAATGGAGCTACCCACGGGTGTGTTGGGGGTGGCCTTGGGGACAATTTTATTGCCTTCCTTATCAAAGCATGCGGCAAATGCTTCGGCAGAATCTTTCTCTGCGTTGTTGGATTGGGGGCTGCGTTTGTCGTTGTTATTGGCGTTACCCTCGGCAGTGGGGTTGGCTGTATTAGCCAAACCGTTGATTGCCACATTATTTATGTATGGCGAGTTTTCATGGCATGACACCGATATGACGGCATGGGCGTTGATGGCGTATGCCGTTGGTTTGGTTGGACTGATTTCGGTCAAAGTGCTAGCCCCCGGCTTTTATGCCCAAAAAGACATTAAAACGCCCGTCCGCATTGGCATCATCACCTTAGCCGCCACGCAGTTGCTCAATCTCTTGTTGATTCTGCCCATGCAACATGCTGGTTTGGCATTAGCCATCAGCCTTGGGGCATGTCTCAATGCACTATTGCTGCTGCGGCAACTGTTAAAGCGGAATATGTATCGACCCCAACAAGGTTGGTTAGGATTTACAGTAAAAATCGGCAGTGCGTTGGCGGTGATGGCAGGGGTATTGTTGGGCTTGCAGGCACTGTTGCCTTTTGATTGGCAAGCAGCGGCATGGCAGCGGGCTTTGGCATTAACCTTGTTGATTGTGGCTGGCGGGGCCAGTTATTTCATCGCCTTATTTGCTCTCGGTTTCCGCCCTCGCCAGTTTATGCGACGCGAGCAATGAATCTGAGCCAAAAAACCATTATTTTCCCATAGAAAACACCGCAATTTTTATCCCACAGCGCGGCGCTGGCGCGTACAATCGCCGCGCTACGGCCGCCACCGCTGTACTGCGTGTCGTATCAATGCAAGATAGACGTCATCTTGGCGCGACATACTGCTTGCCTTGTCCCTTGTTTTTTACCGTGCAACCCCGTTGGTTGCCCTTGAGTCAGGTTAAAACGCCATGCGCTTTCAGTTTCCCATCATCATCATTGACGAAGATTTTCGCTCGGAGAACACCTCTGGCCTCGGTATTCGCGCCCTTACCAAAGCGATTGAAGACGAAGGCATGGAAGTCTTAGGTGTCACCAGTTATGGTGATGTGTCTTCGTTTGCTCAACAGCAATCGCGAGCTTCGGCTTTTATTTTGTCGATTGATGATGAAGAGTTTTTGTCGCCCGAGGCCTCGCAAATTGCTATCAGCAGCTTGCGTACATTCGTCGAAGAAATTCGTTTTAAAAATGCCGATATTCCAATTTTTCTGCATGGTGAAACCCGTACCAGCAGCCACATCCCTAATGATGTGTTGCGTGAGTTACATGGTTTTATTCACATGTTTGAAGACACGCCAGAATTTATTGCCCGTTATGTCGTGCGTGAAGCGAAAGCCTATTTAGACACATTAGCCCCGCCGTTCTTCCGTGCCCTGACGCATTATGCGCAAGATGGCTCTTACTCTTGGCACTGTCCCGGTCATTCCGGTGGGGTAGCATTTTTGAAATCCCCTGTCGGGCAGATGTTTCACCAGTTTTTTGGTGAAAATATGCTGCGTGCGGATGTATGTAATGCAGTGGATGAATTGGGCCAATTATTGGATCACACCGGCCCAGTGGCAGCCTCCGAACGTAATGCAGCGCGAATTTTTAACGCCGATCATTTGTTCTTTGTCACCAACGGTACTTCGACTTCCAACAAAATTGTTTGGCACTCAACGGTTGCACCGGGTGATATCGTGGTGGTGGATCGCAACTGCCACAAATCGATTTTGCACGCGATTATGATGACCGGCGCTATCCCTGTGTTTTTAACGCCGACGCGTAACCACTACGGGATTATCGGCCCGATTCCGAAATCGGAATTTAGTCCAGAGACCATTCGCCGCAAAATCGAAGCCAACCCGTTTATCCTCGACAAACAGGCCAAACCACGCATCCTGACCATTACCCAAAGCACCTATGATGGCGTGCTCTACAATGTGGAAATGATTAAAGAGATGCTCGATGGTGAGATTGATACGCTGCATTTTGATGAAGCGTGGCTGCCACATGCTGCTTTCCATGATTTTTATGGCGATTACCATGCGATTGGCGAAGAGCGTCCCCGTTGCCGCGAATCAATGGTGTTCTCCACCCAATCTACCCACAAGCTGTTAGCTGGTCTGTCTCAAGCCTCACAAATTTTGGTACAAGATGCACAAAATACCGCGCTTGACCGCGATTTGTTCAATGAAGCGTATTTGATGCACACCTCAACCTCGCCACAATACGCAATTATTGCCTCGTGCGATGTGGCGGCTGCGATGATGGAAGCCCCCGGTGGCCCAGCTTTGGTGGAAGAATCTATTGCGGAAGCCCTGAATTTCCGCCGTGCCATGCGTAAGGTTGATGCCGAGTTGGGTGAGTCGTGGTGGTTTAAAGTGTGGGGCCCAGCTGATTTGTCAGAAGAAGGGTTGGAAGAACGTGATGCTTGGATGTTGAATGCAGGTGAGCGTTGGCATGGCTTTGGCGAGCTGGCCGAAGGCTTTAATATGCTCGACCCAATCAAAGCCACGATCATCACCCCCGGTTTGGATGTCGATGGTGAATTTTCCGACCGTGGCATTCCCGCCGCGATTGTGACCAAGTATCTGTCCGAACATGGGATTATTGTTGAGAAAACAGGTCTGTATAGCTTCTTTATCATGTTTACCATCGGCATTACCAAAGGTCGCTGGAATACCATGGTCACTGAGTTGCAGCAGTTCAAAGACGACTATGATCGCAACTTACCGTTATGGCGGGTGATGCCAGAGTTTGTGGCTAAACATCCTCGTTATGAGCGCGTTGGTTTGCGTGATCTGTGCCAACAAATTCATGCGGTTTACCGTGAAAAAGATGTGGCGCGACTGACAACAGAAATGTATCTGTCGGACATGGTGCCCGCGATGCGCCCAACGGATGCTTTTGCCAAAATGGCGCACCGCGAGATTGATCGGGTGCCGCTGGATGAGTTAGAAGGCCGTGTGACAGCAATTCTGTTAACCCCTTATCCTCCGGGAATTCCGTTATTGATTCCAGGGGAACGCTTTAACCGTACGATTGTCGATTACCTGAAATTTGCTCGTGAGTTTAACGAGCGTTTCCCTGGGTTTGAGACTGATATTCACGGGTTAGTGAAAACCGAGGTTGACGGCGTATTTGGCTATTACGTCGATTGCGTCCGCGATTAAATCCATTGATGAGATAAAGTGAAACAGCGCGGTGATCTACCGCGCTGTTTTTGTTTGATGATTGGTATGATGAGGTAACACCATGGCGCGACCCGAAGCATCGCCATTAGGCAAAAACACCGACTATATTGAGCATTACGCTCCTGAATTATTGTTTCCCATTCCACGCCAAGATAAACGCGATGAATTGTTGATTGACAGTCAAGCCTTGCCCTTTTTTGGCACCGATTTTTGGACGGGGTATGAAGTCTCTTGGTTGAATCTGAAAGGCAAACCACAAATCGCCATTGTGCGCTTTGCGATTCCTGCTGATTCGCCCTATTTGATCGAGTCAAAATCATTCAAGCTCTATCTCAATAGCTATAACCAAACCAAATTGCCGGATGTGGCAACCCTGCAAGCGCAGCTGGCATTGGATATCGGCAACGCTTGCGGTAAGCCGGTGCAAGTCGAAGTGTTTGCACCGCGACAGTTTTCACAATTTATGCTGGCTGAGCTCGAGGGTGAGAGCTTGGATGAACAAGATATCGAGATTGCAAGCTATGACCCACAACCCGAACAATTGCGCGTCTCGGCTGAAACCGTGGTCACAGAAACCCTGTCATCGCAGTTGCTGAAGTCAAATTGTTTGGTCACTGGACAGCCGGATTGGGGCAGTGTGCAAATTCACTATCATGGCCGACAAATAGACCGTGAGAGCCTGTTGCGTTATCTGGTGGGGTTCCGCCAACACAATGAATTTCACGAACAGTGTGTGGAAAGAATTTTTATCGACATCTGGCGTGCTTGTGCACCAACAAGGTTAACCGTCTATGCGCGTTATACCCGCCGAGGTGGGCTGGATATTAACCCTTTACGCAGCAACGACCCGACATTTTTCCCTAGCCTTGCCCGCACGGCGCGGCAATAATATTGCTCTTTTTCTTTGCTAAAGGGGTGGATGATGGCAATCAGCGTGTTTGACTTATTTAAGATCGGCATTGGCCCCTCCAGTTCTCACACGGTGGGCCCGATGCGGGCAGCCAAACAATTTATCCACCGCCTGCAGCGCGAACAGCGGCTAGGCGAGGTGGCACAGGTTAAGGTTGAGTTATTTGGATCCTTAGGTGCCACGGGTAAGGGTCACGGCAGTGATACAGCGGTGATGTTGGGTTTGTTGGGAGAAAATCCGGACACGACCGACCCCGATTTAGCCCCACAACGCATTGCCGAGATTCGCCAACAGCAACAATTATGGTTAGCAGGTACACAGGCGATTCGTTTTGTTGAAAGCGAACATTTACAACTACATAAACGCAAAAGCCTGCCGTTTCATCCAAATGGGATGCAATTTTTCGCTTACAACAGCAGCGGCGAATGCCTTGCTCAACGTACTTTTTATTCGGTTGGCGGCGGTTTTATTGTGGATGAGGCGGCTGTTGCCGATGGTTTTACCCCGCCTACGGCTGAAGTTTTACCCTACCCGTTTCGCACAGGACAAGAATTGTTGGCACTCTGTCAGCAACACCAGATGAGCATGAGCCAAATCATGTGGGAAAATGAAAAGGTGTGGCGTTCGGAAGACGAGATTCGCCAACAACTGCTCGCCATCTGGCAAGTGATGCAGGGTTGTGTGCGACGTGGCTGTGAACGTGAGGGCATTTTGCCGGGGGGAATGAAAGTCAAACGCCGCGCCGCCGATCTCTACCGCCAATTACTGGCCCGTCCCGAAGCGGCTCTCACCGATCCGCTAACGGTTCTCGATTGGGTGAATTTATATGCTTTGGCAGTCAATGAAGAAAATGCTGCCGGTGGGCGTGTGGTGACAGCCCCGACTAATGGCGCGGCGGGGATTATCCCTGCGGTATTGCATTACTACAGCCGTTTTGTGCCACAGGCTAACGATGAGGGCGTGATTCGTTTCTTACTGACTGCGGCGGCAGTGGGGATTTTGTTCAAGCTCAATGCGTCGATCTCTGGCGCGGAAGTTGGCTGTCAGGGCGAAGTGGGGTCGGCCTGTTCGATGGCGGCGGCGGGGCTTACTGAGGTGTTAGGTGGTACACCGGCGCAAGTTGAAAATGCTGCTGAAATTGCAATGGAACATAACTTGGGCTTGACCTGTGATCCTGTTGGCGGGTTGGTTCAAGTACCGTGCATCGAACGCAATGCGATGGCCTCGATTAAGGCGATTAACGCGGCACGGATGGCTTTGCGGGGCGATGGTGAACACTTTGTCTCACTGGATCGTGTGATTAAAACCATGCGCGATACCGGACGAGACATGAGCAGCAAATATAAGGAAACTGCGCGCGGGGGGTTGGCGGTCAACGTGGTAACGGTGCCAGTCAATATCGTTGAGTGTTGAGTGTTGAGTGCGGCTATCTCAACGATTGTGAAATTCAATCGCAACCTTTGCTTGTATTGCCTGTGCTTGCCATCAGTTCTAAACGTGAATTTTTGGTCCGAAAGGGGACGGTAATGGCTGTTATTGAACTGACTGCTGCTGATTTCGAGCAAGCAATTCAACCGGATAAAACGGTAATTATTGATTTTTGGGCACCGTGGTGTGGCCCTTGCCGCAGTTTTGCCCCAACTTTTGCGGCGGCGGCAGACAAACACCCCGATATTGTGTTTGCCAAGGTGAATACCGAACAAGAGGAAGCATTGGCTGCTGCGTTCAACATTCGCTCTATCCCAACGCTGATGGTCTTCCGTGAGCAAGTGATGTTGTATAACCAAGCTGGTGCCTTGCCAGCATCATCGTTGGAGCAGTTGATTACGCAAATTCGTGCGATTGATATGGCAGAAGTGCACAAGGAAATTGCAGCAAACCAAGTCAAAGACAGCTAGTCCTGCGCTATTTTCCACTAGAGGGGTCGTGATCGACCCCTTTTTTATTCCACAAAACTCAACTCATTTGTTTTTGGGTCCCAATCTACAGTCATCGGTTTTTGAGTGTAGTAGTATCGTTCATCCAAAACGGCAGCATTGAAGACTGTCTCTTATACA
>NZ_JBSQVP010000005.1:0-53585 GCF_055136605.1 Aquaspirillum sp.
TGAGCCAATATAAACACCATCGCATTTGCTGAAACCGTTGGTGAGTTTTTGCAGATCAAACCCCGATAACCAACGCTGCGGTTTGTTCGTATAACGTCGCAAGCTTCGATACTGCGTTTCGTTGCAAAAATTCCAAACCGTGTTCACATCACGCGCCATCGCCAGCAACGCTTTCGCGTGCTTGTCTTTGATGCGTAGTTTCAGTGTTTTGACGGTTTCCATGACAGAATTATAGCAAGCTGTTGTGATGAGCTGATTGATATTCAGAGATTAACAAACAATCCCACTAGGCCGCTTTCAGCGTCCGCGCTCTTGACCTCGGACTGAACCCCTAGGCTTTCCGCGCATTGGGTAAACGCGATGCAGGTGCCGCAACAAGGTCCAAACACAAGGCAATGTTGGCTGTGCGCCGTAAAATCAATCTAGGACAAAAAATCGTTATCGCTGCATTGTCGCAGGTTGATAGGCAAAAACGGCATAGAATACACTGCACTGCCCGAGCCAATTTCTAGTTTTATCAAATAGAAAAAAGGCTTTTCTATGTCTTTATTATTGATTGCCCTCACTCAACGATGACGCCAACTTCCGCCCCCAAGTCAGAACAACATACCCCGATGATGCAGCAATACCTGCGTTTGAAAGCCGACCATCCGGATAAATTGTTGTTTTATCGGATGGGGGATTTTTATGAAGTTTTTTATGATGATGCCGAGCGGGCTGCACGGCTATTAGACATTACCCTAACCTGTCGTGGTCAATCGGCAGGTCAGCCGGTGCCGATGGCGGGCGTACCCTTTCATGCTCTAGAACAGTATTTGGCCAAGTTGGTCAAATTGGGCGAATCGGTGGCGATTTGTGAGCAAATCGGCGATCCAGCGACCAGCAAAGGGCCGGTTGAACGTAAGGTCATGCGCGTGGTGACACCGGGGACGTTGACTGATGCAGCTTTATTGGATGACAAGCAAGACAGTTTGATTGTGGCAATTCATCTGTTGCGCGGTAAATTGGGTTTGGCGTGGATGAATCTGGCCAGCGGCAGTTTTCGTGTTTTAGAAACAGATAGCCAACATTTAGCCGCTGAGCTGGAGCGATTGCGGCCGGCAGAGTTATTGTTGGCAGAAGATTTCACACCGGCTGTTCTACAACAATGGCGACAGCCTATTAAGCGCATTGCACCGTGGCAATTTGATCTTGACAGCGCGTTAGCGGCTTTAACCCAGCATTTTGCAACACAAGATCTCAGTGGCTTTGGTGCACAGCATTTAACCGCTGCCCTCGGCGCGGCAGGGGCGTTATTTCACTATGTTAAACAAACTCAAAACGGTGCCCTGCCACATATCGACTCTTTAACCGTGGAATCGGTCTCCGCTTATATTCAAATGGACGCCGCCACCCGCCGTAATTTAGAACTTACCGAAACCTTGCGCGGAGAGCGTGCACCCACGCTGTTTTCAGTATTAGACCAATGCGCAACGGGGATGGGCAGCCGTTTATTGCGCTATTGGCTACATCATCCGCTGCGTGACCATGATCACCTGCGGCAACGACAACAGGCGGTTGCTGAGTTAATGCCCTTGTCGGCGCAAGTGGCTGAAGGATTGCAAGGTATTGCAGATATCGAGCGCATTACCGCTCGTATTGCTTTACGCAGTGCGCGCCCGCGTGATCTCGCCAGTTTGCGCCACAGCCTACAGCGACTGCCTGCGTTAGCCACATCTTTAGCGACAGTGACCAGTCCATTATTGCAACATTGCCGACGACAACTGCCGACAGTTGACTGTCCGGTTGCTACGTTATTGGCCTGTGCCATCTTGCCAGAACCGGCCGCGTTGGTGCGTGAAGGGGGAGTGATTGCAGAAGGCTACGCGGCGGAGTTAGATGAACTACGCAATATCGAGCACCACGGTGGCGAATTTCTCGCTGAACTCGAAGAACGAGAACGTAGCCGCACCGGCATTTCCACTCTCAAAGTGGAATACAACCGTGTGCACGGTTTTTATATTGAAGTCAGTCGGGCCCAAGCAGATAAAGTACCGGCGGAATATCGTCGCCGCCAGACTCTGAAAAATGCTGAGCGTTATATCACGCCCGAGCTTAAAGCCTTCGAGGACAAAGCCCTTTTTGCTCGTGATCGCGCATTGGCCTTGGAAAAACAGCTGTATGAACAGCTGCTCGACCAATTGATGACACACCTTGAATCCCTCAAGGCGCTAGCCCAAGCTGTGGCGGCACTGGATGTATTGAACACCCTCGCACAACTGGCACAGCAACAGCATTATGTTTGCCCTGAGTTTGTCCCCTATGCTTGCCTTGCCCTGCGCGCAGGGCGGCATCCCGTGGTAGAGGCACAAGTCTCACAATTTGTCCCGAATGACTGTGACTTACATGCAGGCCGCAAACTGTTGTTAGTCACTGGCCCTAATATGGGAGGGAAATCAACGTATATGCGGCAAGTGGCCTTGATTGTGTTATTGGCCCATATCGGCAGCTTTGTCCCTGCCGAGGCAGCCGTGATTGGCCGTGTTGAGCGGATTTTTACGCGGATTGGGGCATCGGATGATCTTGCCGGTGGGCGTTCCACTTTTATGGTCGAGATGACAGAAACCGCCAACATTCTCCACAATGCCGATGAGTGGAGCTTGGTGTTAATGGATGAGGTGGGACGTGGTACATCAACCTTTGATGGCTTGGCATTGGCGTGGGCGATTGCTCGCGCTTTGATTGAACATAATCGCGCTTATACCTTATTTGCCACCCATTATTTTGAATTGACGCGCTTGGCGGCAGCGTATCCGATGGTGGCAAATGTCCATTTAGCGGCGTTAGAACACAAAGACAAAATCGTCTTTTTGCATCATGTAAAAGAAGGCCCCGCCAGTCGCAGCTATGGCTTGCAAGTGGCCAGTTTGGCCGGTGTGCCCGCCAGCGTGATTCGACAGGCACGGCGGAAACTGGCTGAACTAGAAAGCCAGACTGTGCCAGCGGCCACTGACGATTTATTTACGGCCCCCCGCCTCCGAGCCCACCCGTGATCGAACCCCATCCGGTTGTTGCGCAACTGCGCCAACTTGACCCCAATGAACTGACGCCACGCGCTGCAATGGACTTGTTATATCAACTGGTACAAGCTGCACATACTCAACAAGGGGACATTCAAGATGTATGACAATATCGCGGCGCCGCTATCGGTGTTGATTGTCGAAGACGATCCCCATGTGCTATTGGGTTGTCAGCAAGCGTTAGCATTGGAGGATATTCCCAGTGAAGGCGTGACCACAGCAGAAGCGGCATTAGCCAAAATCGCAGAGGATTTTGCTGGGATTGTGATTAGCGATATTCGCCTACCGGGGATGGATGGTCTTGGCCTGTTGTCGGCACTTAAACAGAAAGATGCTACTTTGCCGGTGGTGTTAATCACGGGTCATGGTGATATCTCAATGGCGGTGCGGGCAATGCGCGAAGGGGCATACGACTTTATGGAAAAGCCGTTTTCCCCTGAACGCTTGGTTGAAGTCAGTCGCCGTGCGCTCGAACAGCGCAGCTTGGCACGCGAAGTGTCGTCGTTACGGCGGCAGTTGGCTGGCCGGCAAGCGCTGGAAGCCCGCATTATTGGCCGTTCGGCGGCCATGCATCGGTTGCGCGAATTGATTAGCAATGTGGCGGATACTTCGGCCAATGTGCTCATTGAAGGTGAAACCGGCACTGGCAAAGAATTGGTTGCCCGTTGTTTGCACGATTTTAGCCGCCGTCAACAACGTGCATTTGTCGCGCTCAACTGTGGTGGGTTGCCGGAAAATTTGTTTGAAAGCGAAATTTTCGGTCACGAAGCCCATGCGTTTACTGGTGCGGGTAAACGGCGAATCGGCAAAATTGAACATGCCCATCAGGGAACCTTGTTTCTTGATGAGGTAGAAAGTATGCCGATCAGTTTGCAGATTAAACTGTTGCGGGTGTTACAAGAACACAGTGTGGAACGGTTGGGCAGTAATCAACCGATTGCGGTCGATTGTCGGGTGATTGCTGCGACTAAGGCAGATTTGGCAGAACAAGGGCGCGAGGGCCGTTTTCGCAGCGATTTGTACTATCGCTTAAATGTGGTGACCTTAGAGCTGCCTCCGTTGCGCGAGCGTCGCGAAGACATTCCACTGTTATTTGAGCATTTTTTACAGCAATCTTCGCTGCGTTTCGACCGACCTGTTCCCACGCTCGACCGCAGCACGGTATCCAGCTTGATGGCACATGATTGGCCGGGGAATGTACGCGAATTGCGAAATGTGGCTGAGCGTTTTGCCTTGGGTTTGCCCATTTTTAAGAAAAGCGTGCCCGATGGCTCGGGCCCTTCGTTTGCTGAGGCAGTGGAGGCGTTTGAGCGCACTTTGTTAAAAGAGGCTTTAGAACGGCATAACGGAAATCTTAGCCAAACCAGTGTCGCGCTAGGGATGGCTAAGACCACTTTATTCGACAAAGTGAAAAAATACGGCTTGGGCAACCAAGCCTAGCTATTCACGATGGTAGGGGTGATTATTCAGAATCGAAACAGCGCGATACAGCTGTTCAGCTAACAACACCCGCACCATGCCATGAGGCAAAGTCAGGGCAGACAACTGCAACAAAACATCCGCCCGTGCTTTCAGATCAGGATGTAAGCCGTCGGCACCACCGATCACAAAGGTGACATCGTCCCCCTCTTGTTGCCAGCGTGCGAGTGCTTGTGACAGCTGTTTACTGGTCCACTGATGACCGCGTTCATCCAATACCACCAGCTTGTTGCGGGCAGGTAGGGCGGCGCAAAGCCGCGCATGTTCTGCCGCAATGCCTTTTTCTGCGGTGACACCGCCACCGCGTTTTTCTGGCTTGATTTCTTGCAGTTGCAATGCCACATCACGCGGCAGCCGCTTGGCGTAGTCTTGATAGGCTTCGTCTACCCAACGCGGCATTTTGCTACCCACAGCTAATAGGGTAATTCTCACCGATTACGCGCCGTTTAGACTGCCTGCCAAGGCTTCCCACCGGCGGGATTGAACACCGGTTTTTGACCGCCCCATAAGGCTTCTAAGTCGTAGTAATCGCGTACTGCAGGCAACATCACATGCACCACCACTTCACCTGCATCGACCAATACCCACTCGCCGTACTCTTCGCCTTCAGTACCCACCAGATCGACACCGGCTTCTTTCAATTTGGCTTCAACGCTACGGGCAAGGGCTTTAACTTGGCGGTTGGAATCACCAGTCGCCACTACCAAACGTTGGAACAACGAGGTCAGTTCGCTGGTATCGAGATTAACAATTTCTTTGCCTTTGATGTCTTCAAGGGCTTCAACGGCCAATGCCGCAATTTCTTCTGTGTTCATTGAGTCTTTTTGCAATGCAGATAAGTCATTAAGGGCTCACGCACAGCGGGGGGTAATAAGGCACTGACATCCTCGTTGGCCTGTAATTTGGCACGAATCTGGGTGGCTGATACATCTAACGGTGCGAGAGACAAGGTGCGGATTGTACCTGCCGCGCTTTGTTTTGCAAAATCATCGGCTTGTCGAGTTTGCCAGAAATGTTGCACCTCGGGGGCTAAATCTGCCATCGCAAAGCCCGGTCGCGTAGCAACAACCAGATGGGCTAAGGCAAACAACTGTTGCCACTCGCGCCAAGTATGCAGCTGCAATAACGAATCGCCACCAATCAACAGATAAAGTGGCCGTGTTGGGCCAATTTGTTGGCGTATCTCGCGCAAGGTATCGACGGTATAGCAATAGCCGTGGCGACGCACTTCGCGTTCATCGGCGACTAAGCCTGTGTGATCGCGTACTGCAGCCTGTACCAAGGCCAGCCGCACCGTGGCCGGTAGATAAGGGCGCTGACGGTGGGGTGGTTCGCCAGTGGGAATCAAGCGAACCTCATGCAAGCCCAGTTCATCGCGAAAAGCACAGGCAAGCCGCAGGTGTCCAATATGAATTGGGTCGAATGTCCCACCAAATACACCAATCGCAGAAGAATTATTCATTCCGCGAGTGTAAAACAGCCAGTTAAATCAGGTTAAGCGGAATTTGCAAATAGGCGGTGCCATTGGCTTTTGCTTTTGGTAGGTGACCACCTCGGACATTGACTTGGATCGAGGGCAGTAACAGATTTGGCACAGCCAGTTGTGCATCTCGTGCTTGGCGACGGGCAATAAAATCGGCTTCGCTGGTCTCGGCTCGTAGGTGAATGTTGTGCTGTTTTTCTTCTGTCAGCGTTGTCACGGCCTGCACTTGCTGACGCGAGGCCGGTGGATAATCGTGGCACATAAATACCCGTGTGCTATCCGGCAGCGAATAGAGCCGTTGGATTGAACGGTAGAGTGTGGCGGCATCGCCCCCCGGAAAATCACAACGTGCCGTGCCGACATCGGGCATAAACAAGGTGTCTCCGACAAATAAGGCATCCCCGATTAAATAGGCTATATCGGCTGGAGTATGGCCTGGCACGTGTAATGCTTGGCCTTGCAATAAACCTATGTCAAAGGTCTCGCCATCGGCAAAAAGATGGTCAAAACTGATGCCTTTTTCCATTTCTTCTGTAGGAATATCAAATACTTTGCCAAAATAAGATTGTACGGTTGAAATATGCTCACCAATGGCTACCGTTCCCCCCTGTTTTTGCTTCAAAATCTGTGCCCCCGACAAATGGTCGGCGTGAGCGTGGGTTTCCAAAATCCACACCAGTTCTAATTGCTGTTCACGTAAAAACGAGATGGTCAGCTCAAGTTGTTGGGTATGGGTACGACCACTGTTGGCTTCGTAATCCAACACTGGGTCGATAACCGCCGCTTTGCCCTGTGGATGATCGTAGACAATGTGGGTGAAGGTGCTGGTTGGCTCATGGAACAGGCTGTGAACATGAACTTGATTCATAAATGGCCTCTTTGATTCATTTTTTTGAAAAGGAAACGCAATTTCTACTTGCAATCAATTTATAAAAAAATATAATGTATTTCAACCAAAAAAGCTCAATGAGCAAAAAATTATTTGAGGAAACCCATCACATGGATACCCCTGTGCTTGATTCCGTCTCAACATCGGCCGCAACAGAATTGCCTGCCGATGCCTTGGAGATGCTACGCAACAATGCCAACGAAGCGGCGTGCTTGTTAAAAGGTTTAGCCAACCGTGACCGTTTGATGTTGTTGTGCCAATTGGTGACCGGTGAAAAAACCGTCAGTGAATTAGAGCGTTTAACGGGGATTCGCCAACCCAGTTTGTCGCAACAGCTCGGCGTGTTGCGTAACGAAGGTTTGGTACACACCCGCCGCGATGGCAAATGGATTTACTACCGCTTGGAAAGTGAAAAAGTCCAAGCGATTTTACAAACCCTGTATCAAATTTATTGTGGAGGCGAACACCCATGATTGCATGGTCATCGTTTACTCCGCTATCGGCCTTGGCTGGTGGCGTACTGATTGGCGTGGCAGCGGCGCTGTTATTGGCGTTCAATGGTCGTATTGCGGGGATCAGTGGCCTGCTCGGTGGCCTGTTGGAAGGTGCCGAGGGCAAGGGTGAACGATTGGCCTTTATTGCAGGCATTGTGGGTGCGCCCCTGTTGTGGTGGGTGGTGCAAGGCGAGTTTCCGCACAGCGAGGTCACCCATAACACCGTGTTATTGGTGCTCGCGGGTGTGGCAGTAGGGCTCGGTACGCGCTATGCCTCGGGGTGTACCAGTGGTCATGGCGTGTGTGGTTTATCGCGTCTCTCGTTGCGTTCACTGGTCGCCACACTGAGTTTTATGCTCACCGGCTTTGCCACCGTGTATGTCGTGCGTCACCTCTTGGGGACAGTATGAAACTGCTGACAGCTTTGTTATCTGGCGTGGTGTTTGGTCTCGGTTTAATTGTGGCTGGCATGGCCAATCCAGCAAAAGTATTGGGGTTTTTGGATGTGGCTGGTACATGGGACCCCAGCCTTGCTTTAGTGATGGCAGGCGCCATTGCAGTTGGTTTGGTCAGTTTTCGTTTGTTACAACACCGCAAAACCAGCTTGTTGCAATGCCCCATGCAGCTACCCACGGCAACACAACTCACGCCACGTTTAATTGGCGGCAGTCTGTTGTTTGGCATTGGCTGGGGATTGGCCGGCATTTGTCCGGGGCCTAGCTTAGTGTTATTGGGCACTGGCGCATGGCAAGGTGTGGTCTTCGTGGCTGCGATGGTGACCGGCATGTTGGCTTTTGCCGTTATCGAGCGGATGCGGACAGCTTAATGTGTTTGCCGACTTGGTTACGCCACTATCAATCCACTTGGTGGGTGGGAGACCTTAGCGCGGGGGTGGTGGTTGCCTTGTTGCTGGTGCCGCAGGGGTTGGCGTATGCAATGTTGGCCGGTTTACCACCGGCAACGGGTTTATACGCCAGCGTGATTCCCTTGGTTGCCTATGCCTTACTCGGTAGCAGTCGGCAACAATCGGTTGGCCCGATGGCAGTAACCGCTTTGATGACTGGGGCGGCGATTGCGCCCTTTGCCCATGCGGGCAGTGTGCAAGCGGTGCATTATGCATTGGCGTTAGCGTTGTTATCTGGGCTGTTTTTGCTGGGATTTGCTGTCTTAAAAATGGGCTGGCTGGCGCATTACCTCAGCCAACCCGTCATTACCGGTTTTACCGCTGGTTCGGTGGTGTTGATTATTTTATCGCAATTGCCGCCACTGTTTGGTGTGGATAGTGGTGGACGTTCTTTTTTAGTACAAGTCCCACATCTGATCCACGCGCTACCACACACCCACGGCCCCACGCTGTGGCTATCGGTAGCCAGTTTGCTATTTCTTTGGTGGTCGCGTGGTTTTCTCAGCGCCAGCTTACAACGACTCGGTATAGCGGCTTTTTGGGCCAACCTTGCCACCCGCCTTGCCCCTGCGGTTTGGGTGGTATTGGCATTGGCGGCAACGGCGTATTGGCGTTTAGATTGGCGTTGGGGCTGGCATACAATTGGTGTTGTTCCCAGTGGATTACCTACTTGGTCATGGCCAGATTTAACTTGGCGGGAATGGCAAACCATGTTTGTCCCTGCGCTGTTATTGGGCCTGATGAATTTTGTGCAAAGTATTTCGGTGGCACAGTCGTTGGCATTACGGCGTGGAGAACGGATTGAGGCCAACTGTGAATTGGCTGGCTTGGGCTTGGCCAATGTTGCCGCAGGGCTCAGCAGCGGAATGCCCGTCACCGGTGGTTTATCACGTTCAGCGGTGAATGCTGCTGCTGGCGCCAACACGCAAATGTCGTCAGTGATCACCGCGTTGTTGCTGCTGCCGGTGTTGTTATTTGCCAGTGATGTGCTGCAATTTCTACCGCAAGCGGTGTTAGCTGCCACGATTGTGATAGCGGTATCGAGTATGTTTGGTTGGTCTGAGATGCGGCAAATTTGGCGTTATGACCGTGCCGATGGTTTAGCCATGCTGTTCACGTTTTTTACGGTGGTGTTAGCCGGTGTGGCCGAGGGCATTATGGTTGGGATGGCGTGTTCCTTGGCATTTTTGGTTTGGCGTAGTAGCCATCCTCATATCGCTGAACTGGGCCGTTTGCCCAATACTCAACACTATCGCAACGTCCTACGCTATCCAGAAGTCGAGCGTTTGCCGGGGGTGATGTTGTTGCGAGTGGATGAGAGTTTTTATTTTGCCAATGTGCAATTTATTGAAGACAACATCAACCGTCGTATACAACAACAGCCTGAGGTGAAACATTTGGTGTTGGTGCTGTCAGCCGTCAACAGCATTGATGCAAGTGCTTTTGCGTGCTTGCTGCAATGGCAACAACAGTTACAAACACAAGGCATTACTCTACACCTTGCCGAGGTCAAAGGCCCCGTCTACGACCGCCTGCAGCAAAACGACTTCCTCACCCGCTTCCAAGGTCAAATCTTCCTCAGTACGCATCAGGTGAGTGAGTTTTTTCGTATGGGTTAACTATTTGTGAAGGCAAGTGCAGGAATCACAGCAGACAAGCAGCCCTATTAAATTAACTCTTTAGGCATTGACTCGTGAGGCTGTAAAGCGAAAGATTCGGGAGTCATTCGGATTGCCTGGATGATAGAGGCCGTCTAATCGTTCTTTGTGTTTGGAAAACTGAAGCACACCAACTTCCGCATCGCTTGTGTTTAACTCCACTGCGAACCAGTAACGTAAGCCCTCAACGCGATATAGTTTAGCTGTCCAAATTGATTTAACTCTCCCATCATTATCGTATGAGCGCCCTGTGATTACCGTGTGAAAGAGGCTCTGTGAAATTTCGAATTCTTCTTTTGCAGAGTATTCAAATATATCCGTAGATACTTCAAGCTCAGATGCTCCCTGCCAAGTACCACCTATATATGATTGACCAAGAAGTAGTCGAACTATTGGCCCCCAATATAAAAAAGCCAGAAACAGAACAGCTGTTGAAGTCATCTGTGCAATCTTAATGAGAGCTAGCAAGCTACTTGTGGCAGATATAGGATTCAGGACTTCAATAGTGTGATATGCGATTAGAGAAACCGCTAGAGCAAGAAGAAGAGCTAGTTTAATTCTGTTTTCGGAGGGCATCCGTATACCCTTTGTTAATGTTTGAGCCTATTAATCTGTACAGTTATTTCTGGGGAGATGATGAATTAGTCTTTCTGGTAGTCATTTAACCACCTTACGATTTCATTGTAATCAGCAAGTGTCATATCCCATTTACTGGCAGCTTCGTTTTCCAAAAAACTCTTAGCCCCTGCTGTAAAAGTTGATGTTGTAGCTAGAATTGTCTTGTTTGGGCCGTCCTTTGTGTTCATTACGCCATACAGTGCTCGGACAATTTCAACTCCCACCTTGTTGTGTTCTGAGTAGTGCTTGCACTCGATGAAGTACTTGCTTTGAATCCCAAGTCTATCGGTATGAACGGCGATAATATCCTTCCCTCCATCGCGGGTTCTTTTCGTTAAATCAACAATGAATCCCTTTGCACGAAATACTTCCGCGATTACCTGTTCAAACTGTTGCGGTAAAAGATCGCGTAGTGAATCTGGGCAGTTCTTTAGGGCGAGCACCAGTTCAGGGATTGATTCGTGGAATTCAAGTGCATACTCTGCGTTATAGATCTCGCATAAATATTCGAATACTGGCTCTCCAACTGTTTGTGCGCCTGACGAGTTATTTAAGATAAAGTTAAGGCAATCAACGGGATATTCCGAAGCTTCAAAGGCCAGGGAAATCTGTTGAGCACACTTGGGGCACTCGAACTCGTAGGTTATTCCGTAAATACTTTCTAACCCCATCGAGCGCTCAGAGCTTCCAATGCAGTCTATCTCGAAATCATCAACTGGGAGATCTTCACTCTTACCGCACGTGGAGCATGTATATTGAATGTTTCCTGAAAACTGCCACACGTTAAAGCTCTCTGTGAGACTTAATTAATATCTTGATGCTCAAGCCATGTTTATTAGGTGGGTGAATTTTTTCATTTAGGCCAACCCCCCCCTCATACCGAGGGGGAGACAGCAGGCAGCGATTAAACAGCTGATTGTTGCCGGCGGCCACGGACACCTTCGGCCAGCATGGTCAATAAATCCACCGTATCCGCCCAACCGATGCAGGCATCGGTGATGGATTGACCGTATTTCAGGGTTTTTGGATCACAACCCGCTTTCAAATCTTGACGGCCTTCATTGAGATGACTTTCAACCATCACGCCAAAAATATGCTGATCGCCAGCGGCTAACTGTGCTGCGACATCTTGTGCCACTTCCATTTGCCGTTTGTAATCCTTACGACTGTTGGCATGACTAAAATCGACCATCAGTTTTTGTGGCAGACCAACAGCAGCCAATTCAGCTGCCGCAGCGCGTACATGTTCGGCTGAATAGTTTGGCTCTTTACCACCACGCAAAATCACATGGCAATCGGGGTTGCCGCCGGTGCCCACGATAGCGGAATGGCCAGATTTGGTAACGGATAAGAAATGGTGTGGCTGACTGGCCGAGCGAATCGCATCCACGGCAATACGTAAATTGCCATCAGTGCCATTCTTGAAGCCAACAGGACAGGACAAACCAGATGCCAACTCACGGTGGACCTGCGATTCGGTTGTGCGTGCACCAATCGCGCCCCAAGAAATCAGATCAGCAATATATTGTGGCGTGATCATATCGAGGTATTCGGTTGCAGCAGGGATACCACGGTTGTTCAACTCCAACAACAAACGGCGCGCCATGCGTAAACCGGCATTGATGTCGTAAGACTCATCAAGATGGGGGTCGTTGATCAACCCTTTCCAACCGACAGTGGTACGCGGTTTTTCAAAATACACCCGCATCACCACCAATAATTCGTTTTGATGCTGTTCACGCAATTCAGCCAAACGGCTTGCATATTCCAAGGCGGCGTTAGGATCGTGAATAGAGCAAGGCCCAATCACCACCAACAAACGGTCATCTTCGCCACGCAATAAACGAGCAATATCCGTCCGAGTGGCGTACACCAATTCAGCGGCCGAATCGGTGATTGGCAGTTCGTAGATATGGGCAATCGGAGGAAGAAGTTCTTTAATCTCGCGGATTCTTACATCATCAGTCTGGCGCTGCATCATCATGCTCTTTGAGAGTTTTGCAAAGCAACAAGACTAGCGCGGATTGCGCGCTGACGTAAACCCATACGCAACGATTTCTGGTGCAATTCGCTTAAAAAAGAGCTTTTGCCACAATCGGGTTAAAATCATCACTTTTCTTCGACTGTCGCAAGGAAGCTCGCATGCCCCCCTCACGTCTCGCCACTCTGACTCAGCTGTTAGCACACCACATCCTCATTCTTGATGGTGGTATGGGCACGATGATCCAACGTCATCACTTGGAAGAAGCAGATTATCGCGGAGAGCGGTTTAAAGATTGGCATTGTGATGTGAAGGGTAACAATGATTTGTTAGTGCTCACTCGCCCTGACATCATCGGTGGGATTCATCAGGCGTATCTTGATGCCGGTGCTGACATCATCGAGACCAATACCTTCAACGCCACCTCAATCGCTATGGCCGATTATGAGATGGAAAGTTTGGTGTGGGAGATGAACTACGAAGCGGCCAAACTGGTAAAAGCGTTGTGTGTAGCAAAGACCGCACAACAGCCGACCAAACCCCGTTTTTGTGCTGGGGTGTTAGGGCCCACCAACCGCACCTGTTCTATCAGCCCAGATGTCAACGACCCGGGCTATCGTAATGTCAATTTTGATCAACTGGTCAGCAGCTATACCGAGGCTATCGATGGTTTGGTCAAAGGGGGTGCCGATATTCTGTTGGTCGAAACCATTTTCGACACCCTCAATGCCAAAGCAGCGGTGTTTGCGATTCATCAATATTTTGATCAACACCCCGAATGTGAACGGTTGCCGATGATGATTTCCGGCACCATCACCGACCAGTCTGGCCGTACCCTAACCGGACAAACGACCGAAGCGTTTTACAACAGTTTGCAACATGCTGACGCAATTAGCTTTGGTTTGAACTGTGCTTTAGGCCCCGATTTATTGCGCCCGTATGTTGAAGAAATGGCGCGGGTGTCGGCCACGTATGTCTCGGTACATGCCAATGCTGGTTTACCGAATGCGTTTGGTGGCTACGATCTCACCCCCGAAGCAATGGCGCCACAGGTGCGCGAGTGGGCAGAGTCGGGTTTGGTGAATATTGTCGGCGGTTGTTGTGGCACCACTCCCGAGCATATTGCTGCGATCTATCAGGCAGTCAAAGATCTTGCCCCACGCTCTTTGCCGGTTTTAGAAAAGAAATGCCGTCTAAGCGGTTTAGAGCCTTTCAACATTGGTGACCGTGATTTATTCGTCAACGTTGGCGAGCGGACGAATGTGACTGGTAGCCGCGCCTTTGCCAAACTGATTTTAAATGGCGACTACGCCACCGCCTTAGATGTCGCACGGCAACAAGTCGAAAACGGTGCCCAAATCATCGACATCAATATGGATGAAGGGATGCTTGATGCCCATGCGGCGATGGTGCGCTTTCTGAACTTGATTGCCGCTGAGCCGGACATCGCCCGCGTACCGATTATGATTGACTCCTCGAAGTGGGAGGTCATCGAAGCCGGTCTGAAATGTATTCAAGGCAAAGGGATCGTCAATTCCATTTCTTTGAAAGAAGGTAAAGACAAATTTGTTGAACAAGCGACCTTGATTCGCCGCTATGGGGCAGCGGTGATTGTGATGGCGTTCGATGAAAAGGGCCAAGCCGATACCTACGCCCGTAAAGTTGAGATTTGCGAAAAGAGTTACCGCATTTTGGTGGATGAAATCGGCTTTCCACCCGAAGACATTATTTTTGATCCGAACGTCTTTGCCGTTGCCACTGGCATCGACGAACACGCCCGCTATGGTTTGGACTTTATTGAGGCCACCGGCTGGATTAAAGACCATCTACCCCACGCAAAAATCTCGGGTGGGGTGTCCAATGTCTCGTTTAGCTTCCGTGGCAATAATAAAGTCCGCGAGGCAATTCACGCGGTCTTTCTGTATCACGCCATCAAACGCGGTATGACCATGGGCATTGTCAATGCCGGTGCGTTGGAAGTTTATGACGAGGTGGATGCAGAATTACGCGCCCGTATTGAAGATGTGGTGTTAATGCAATCCCCTGCCGATGGTTCAGATGCCACCGAGAATCTCATTACGCTGGCAGAAAAATTTAAGGGTGATGCGGTTACTGGCAAGGTAGGTGAGGATTTAGCATGGCGAGAATGGCCCGTTGAAAAGCGATTAGAACACGCGCTGGTCAAAGGCATCACCACCTACATTGAGCAAGATACCGAGGAAGTTCGCGCCAAGAGTGCTCGCCCAATTCATGTCATTGAAGGCCCGTTGATGGATGGCATGAATGTGGTGGGGGATTTGTTTGGTGCCGGCAAGATGTTTTTGCCGCAAGTAGTGAAGTCAGCCCGGGTGATGAAAGCCGCTGTGGCTTACCTTGAGCCTTTCATTGAAGAGGAAAAAATCCGGATGGGGCTACAAGATGCCCCAGCCAAAGGCACCATTATCATGGCCACGGTAAAAGGTGATGTGCACGATATTGGTAAGAATATCGTTGGTGTGGTGTTGCGCTGTAATAACTATAAGGTGATTGACTTGGGGGTGATGGTGCCCTGCCAAACGATCTTAGATGCTGCCCGTGAACACAAAGCCGATATTATCGGTTTATCGGGTTTGATTACCCCGAGTTTGGAAGAAATGAGCCATGTCGCCAAAGAGATGCAACGGCAGGGGTTTGATATTCCTTTATTGATTGGTGGCGCAACCACCAGCCGTGTTCACACTGCAGTGAAAATTGCCCCGCATTATCAAGGGCCAGTGGTGTATGTCCCCGACGCCAGCCGCGCAGTTGGCGTCTGTTCCAATTTATTATCCGATACGCTGCGCGATCCGTTTGTGCAGGAAGTTGCGGAAGATTATGCCAAGGCTCGCGCCATTTTTGAGGGCCGTGGTGATGCAAAACTGTTGCCGATTGCCGAGGCCCGACAACACCGCCACCGCATTGATTGGACGCAATACACGCCACCGGTGCCAACATGGTTAGGCGTACGTCGGTTTGAGCAATATGACTTGGCCGAGATTGCGCGCTATATCGATTGGACGCCCTTCTTCCAAAGCTGGGAGTTATACGGACGTTATCCAGCGATTTTACAAGATGAGGTGGTGGGTGAATCAGCACGGGCTTTGTGGGCAGATGCACAGGTCATGTTAGCGCGCATCATTGCCGAGAATTGGATTCAAGCCAGTGCTGTAATCGGCTTATTCCCTGCCAATAGCGTCAACCATGACGATATCGAAATCTACTCGCCTGAAGCACCGTCACAGCGTTTGATGACGTGGGTGGGGCTGCGACAACAGTTGGTAAAAACCGATAAAGCGGGGAAGGAAACCCCCGACTGGGCATTAGCTGACTTTATTGCACCGAAAGACAGTGGGGTGAATGACTATATCGGGGTGTTTGCCGTCACTGCTGGGTTAGGCATTGATGCCCATGTGGCACAGTTCGAGGCAGATAACGATGACTACTCCGCCATCCTGTTAAAGGCATTGGCCGACCGCTTTGCCGAGGCTTTCGCTGAATTGATGCACCACCGTGTACGTACCGAGTTCTGGGGCTATGCCACCAGTGAAGCTTTGGATAATGAGGCGCTGATTGATGAGAAATATCAAGGTATCCGTCCTGCCCCCGGCTATCCTGCCTGCCCTGACCATACGGTTAAACGTGAGTTGTTTGACTTACTTGACGCCCCAGCAATTGGGATGAGCCTCACCGAGGGATATGCCATGTTGCCAACGGCAGCGGTATCGGGGTTCTATTTTAGCCACCCTGATAGCCGCTACTTTGGGGTTGGCAAAATCAGTAAAGATCAGGTGGAAAGCTATGCGCAACGGCGTGGCGTAAGCATGGCACAAGCAGAACGGGATTTGGCGCCGAATTTGGGTTATACCCCATAACCATATCAAAACTGCAAAAAGCCAGCCTGAAAGAGTTGGCTTTTTGCTTTGTTATGGCATTAAGCAATAATGTTGAAATGAGATTCTGTTAGCACAGGGAAATTTTGGAAGGTACCAATTAAAATGGCCGGGATCGCTCCAGAGCCATCTTCATCATAAGACAAAGTCCCTCCTGCTATATCGTAGATAAGACGATGATTAACTGAACTTGCTGCAGTTCCATTAATAAACATCATTGGTGTCACTATACCAGTAGCACTAAAGCCATCAAACAATGCCATTGATAACTGAATGCTATCATCTAAAGCATTAAAATCAATGATGGTATCGGTTTCATTTGTAGATAAGGCAGAAAAATTTAAGACGAAAATATCTTTTCCATTTCCACCTGTCATTGTATCTGATCCAGGGCCGCCAATCAAAATATCATCTCCACTCCCTCCAACTAAACTATCGTCTCCCAAACTGCCTAGTAATGTATCATTTCCTGCACCACCATAAAGGGTATCGTTGCCACTGACTCCATCTATTAGATTTGCAAGAGCATCTCCCTGAATAATATCGTCACCAATTGTAGCAATTGCAATTCCATTAATGTTTAAAGCGTCATTTCCATATAAATCTTGGATGGCATCATTTTGAGCTCGATCATCTAAATCATTTCGATAACTTAATAGAACTGTTCCACCACTTAGCGCACTACTAAGTGCGATTTTTACTGTTTTATCCAGTGTGGTAACAGAAGCAATAGTGACTGGAGTTCCATCAACAGTAATGGTAAAGTTATTGATCGATGCTGTTCTTTTCGCTAGATTTTCGTCATATGTTAAAGTTATCGTTTTTCCGTCGCTTGAATTTTCTACTTTCAACAGTGTAGGTGGCGTATTATCAGCATTAATCAAGGTAGATTGATTGTTGACCTTGAAGGGGGTACTAATATCAATTGCATCATTACCTACTAAATCTTGAATAGCCGAGTTAGTTGCACTGCTGTCAATTGAAGGCGCTTTGTAGCTAATCCACACTGGCTCACTAGCCTTAATTGTCGTATCTACACTGACTTGAACTGTGTAACCAGAAATATCAACCTTAGTCGGTTGAATAGTGTTAATTAAACTGCCAACAGCAACGGAGAATGCCTCTTTACCTGCTGTTTTGCTGGCTAAAGACTCATTATAATAAAGAATAATACTCTTTCCATCGCTAGCGACTTCTGCAGATTGTAAAATAGGTGATTGAGTATCTACACCATTTACTGAATCAACAGGGGTATTCGGCAAGATATTTTGTGGTGTTGAAGCATTAATCAGTTTAGTTAAGTTAGACCCTGTATAAGCATCTTTAATCACTGTTGGATCACTGCCGAGTAAAGCATTTGGAATGCTGGTATAACCTGTTACTATAATTTTCGCTAGGGTTGAAAGATCACTCGCACTTGAAACCCGAGCATTCACATCAGCAACAATCTGTGCTAACGCATTTGCTTTTGCTGCTGAAAGAACCGTTCCAATTTCACCTGCAGACTTTTGTATCACTTGAGTAATAAAACCAATATCTGTCAGATTAGCATTTTGATTTAATAGTATGTCTGACAAAGCTTTAAAAACAGATGTAGTTCTATCTGATACTCCAAAACCAATAACAGCTGTTGTTTGTAAAACAAGATTCATTACTTGTACTGTTTTAGCATAGATTGAGAATGCTTGTTCTTGTTCTAGTTTTGGATCAGTTCCTTTTCCAAGAATTGTTACTGGATCATAGCTTAACAAATCAATAGCATGAGATATCCCTAATGCAGATTTAACTTTATCGATAGCATTCGCTAAATTATCATCATTCTTAGCAGCCAGTACCATATCAACCAATGTTGTTAAAGGTGTGACAATCGTGCTACCAATCGGTGCAGACAAAACGGCTTTAAATGGTTGGCCTGTCATAATTTCAAGACCACCTGAAACAACAATTTTTTGATTATTGATTAAACCCGTTAAAGGTAAAGTGATTTCACCGAAACTATTAGTCGCGTTACTCCATTCACCAGAATCTCTTACTCGATTATGGTTGTTATCAATAAAAACAGTAGCCCCTACCAAATAACCATCCGCCACTTTAATAGTCATGCCAGAGGTTTTAATATCTTGAGCAAAAAGATCTAGCCCTTTTTCTGCAGTTTGATATTTACCATTTGATAAAGAAATAGACTGTAGATAATTTTCTGTCATCTCCTTGACACTTGATAAATTAAGCAAAGAAGATTTGCTCATTCCCTTTAATTTATCCAGTAAAAACTGTGCTGCCTCTGCGCGATAAGTTAAGACTGTGGAGGGATCATCCTTACCCATCACATAGTACGTAAAGAGATTGCTCCAATCATCTTGGTTTTTCCCTAGTAAGCTATAAGCCTGATCTGCAACGTCTTTGACAGATAAATCTTGTCCTGTACCTTGTAGAACAACCTTTTTCAGTAAAGCATTCGTACCCAGAGACCTCGCCTGAGAAATCATATGGCTATCAATAAGCTTTTTTAATGCCAAGAAATCATTCTGCTGTGGGCCTAGTGTTGTTTGTAAGAAATTTAAATCACTTTCACTTGCTGCAGTACCTGTTGCTAGCACAAACACTTTTTGCAAAAGAACATCGAGGGGATTAAAAGAGGCCATGAGCGGGGCTCCACAGAGAAGGCTAGGTCAGAATCTCTGCAGTATATCACCACGCCGATTGTTGAAAACCTAGGCTATATCGAAATGTAATAATTTGGTCATGGCGGGAAAAATCAGCGCGAGACGGGTTTTTTCGCCAACATCCGCTGTAAGGTACGGCGGTGCATATTGAGGGCGCGGGCGGTGGCGGAGATATTGCCATCATGCTCCGCTAACACCCGTTGAATATGTTCCCACGCTAAACGGCGGACGGACATTGGGGCTTCAGGCGCGGCTTGTTCTGGGTTGGGTTCGGGATCGTCTAAGGCGTGCAAAATATCGTCAGCACTCGCCGGTTTGGCCAAATAATTGTCAGCACCTAATTTGATTGCATCAACAGCAGTGGCAATGCTGGCAAAACCTGTTAAGACTAAAATTTTGCTTTCGGGTAATGCTTCACGCAGGCGCGGTAATAGACGTAGCCCACTGTCACCAGCCAAATTTAAGTCTAGTACCACCCGTTCTGGCAGGTGTGGTGGTGGCAAATCCAGCCATGTTTCTACTGCGCTGGCACTGTGTAAACGCTCCACCGGCCAACCACGTCGTGCCAAAGCACGAACCATCAAATGACCAAAACTTTCGTCATCGTCAATCAGCAGCAAATAGGTTTGATGTTCAGACATGTTGACTTCCTTCTTGTACTGGCCACGGTAGCTTTACCGTTGCTAACACGCCTCCACCCTGACGATTCACCAAACTGACTTCTCCACCAAGACGTTCAAAACTGGCATGCGCCAAAAATACGCCAATTCCCATGCCGTCAGGTTTATTCGAACGCATTGGCTGTCCTAATTGGTTGAGCTGTTCTTCACTGAGGCTAGGGCCTCGGTTCGCAATTGTGACCTCTAACCAGTTAGGTTGCCATTCAGCGGTCAATGTCACGGTTTCTGATGAGGCATCCACAGCGTTATTGAGCAGATTCAGTAACGCGGGGGCAAACGTCGGGTCGAGGTGTCCTGTGGGGGCAGTGTCGAGTCGCAGTGTGGTCGTAATATGGGCATGTGGCCGCAGACTTGCCCAATGTTCTAAGATTCTGCCAAATTGTGTTGCTAAAGACTCTATGATGGGTGGTTGGCCGTTGACCTGCTCTGCCAATCGCATCAAAACCCGTTTACACGTATTAACTTGTTCTGAGGCCAAAGCCAAGTCTTGCTCTAACAAGGGATACTGTCCTGCATAATCCAGCTGCATTTCATCTAACAACAAGCGCAAAGTAGAAAGAGGGGTACCGAGTTCATGAGCAGTGCCAGCGGCTAACGTACCAATGGCGAGTAACCGTTCATCGCGCAACTGTGCCTCACGCATGGCAGCAATTTGCTGTTCCCGTTGCCGTAGTTGTGTTGCCATTCGTAGTAAGAGTGCGGTGATTAAAATCGCTGCGAGGCCAAATGTGGCCCACATTCCCAGAAGATGAATCCGGAACACAAATAATGGATCACCTGGGATGCCAGGTAATGGGAGGTAAAACCACATTAAGAAGCTATAGACCGCCACCGCCCACGCCACAATCAACCATGCCAACCGAGGCGGTAACAACACAGCGGCAATCGCCACAATCAACAAATAAAGCGTCACCACCGGATTACCGGCACCACCAGTAAAGAACAATAAAATGCCTAAAGCGCCGACATCCAAGCACAGTTGAAATGCCAACTCAAAGGCATCATGATGTAATCCTGCTTGGGTTGTTCGCCATGATAGATAGACATTGAGCGCAGTCAGGCCACTTAAACACAACACCAACGGGACGACAGGTAGTTCAATCCCCAAGCCACCGAGCGCAATCGCTAAGCCTAGCGCTGCTACAATAATAAAACCCCACCGTAGCCGAACCAGTTGTGCGAGCTGTGCCGAGAAATGCATGGTGAAACCATCTGCAGAGGAAAAAGAGGCAGTGTAACACTGAAAAAAAAGCGCAGGATGGAGCCACCAATCCTGCGTAACCTTGGAATAACAATGTGAGAAAAAGTATAACGTACTCTGTTATACCTATCCTGCGGCACATTGACGCATCGCATTAAACAGCACATCAAAACCATCGGGAGCTTCTGAATATGAGTATGGACGTCATTGACTTTGAGATTTACGGCGATGATATGCAATTCGTCGAAATTGAGCTCGACCCGAACGAGGCAGCGGTGGGGGAAGCCGGTAGCATGATGTATATGGAAGACCATATTCGGATGGATACCATTTTTGGCGACGGTTCAGCCCAGCAATCTGGTGTATTTGGTAAGTTGCTTGGTGCAGGAAAACGGTTGCTGACGGGTGAAAGTCTGTTTACCACTGTTTTTATCAATGAAGGTAACCAAAAACGTAAAGTGGCTTTTGCTGCATCCTATCCAGGCAAAATTATCCCTGTGCATCTGTTAGAGCTGGGTGGGATGTTGTATGCACAAAAAGACAGTTTTTTATGTGCGGCTAAAGGCGTCAGTTTGGGCATCGCATTTCAGAAAAAACTCGGTGCCGGCTTGTTTGGTGGCGAAGGCTTTGTGATGCAAAAACTCGAAGGTGATGGTTATGTGTTTATTCACGCAGGTGGAACACTGTTAGAACGTCAACTCGCGCCCGGTGAAAAAATCCGCGTCGATACGGGTTGTGTGGTGGCGTATCAGCCAACGGTAGATATGGATATTCAATTTGTCGGCGGGGTGAAAAGTGCGCTCTTTGGTGGTGAAGGGCTATTCTTTGCCACGCTCACCGGCCCTGGGCATGTGTGGTTACAATCGTTACCCCTGTCACGCCTCGCTGACCGTATTGTCGCAAGCGCGCCTAGCCTTGGCGGTAAGCAACAAGGCGAAGGTTCGGTATTAGGTGGCATGGGAACAGGACGTTCTTAGACTACATTCCAAGTACACATTTGAACTGCGCTTGTGTTCGGCAATTCTTAGCCGACACATAGCCGCAGCTTTGGCAGGTGGGGCTGGTATTTTAGGTATGTGGGATAAGTAGCAGAAAGCCTAACACACAGCAAAAAAAATCCCCCGCAGGATAACCATGTGGGGGAAAACACGAGGAAGAAACATCAAAACACGTCACGCTGTGGGCACAGCCAGTATTAGGGCAACAGCAGTAACCAGTTCAGAAAACATTCTATGCCTCGCTTAAGCTGAAAGCTAATCATAAAATCTGATACCCGGTTATCAGGTTTATCTATGTTTCTTCCTAGTGCGTTAACGTTCAGAAAAAGCCTGTTGTGCAATCAATTGCACAGGGCGGAACAGATATTGCAACAGAGTCTTTGAACCAGTTGTGACATCGGCCTGCACGGTCATGCCTGGCGCAATGGTATGGGCAGGATCGATCCCCACGTAGGTTTTTTCCAGCTTGACCTGAATTTTGAAATACGGGTTGTTACGTTCATCCATAAAGCTGCCAGGCAAAATATGTGACACCTTGCCCTCAATGCCACCAAACCGCGAAAAATCATAAGAACTGACTTTAATCGTCACGGGATCATTCACACTAATTGCGCCAATATCGCGTGGCTGAATCCGTGCCGTCACATACAAATTGCTGTCAGTTGGCATGATTTGCATGATTTCCGCACCGGGGGCAATCACACCCCCGACGGTATCAATCATCACCGTTTTCACAATCCCCGACACTGGCGACACAATTTCTGAGCGGTCAACACGATCCTGCTGTTTGTTTTTCACTTCCAACAACTGTGCCAACTCCACCGTGGTGGCGTTGATTTGTGCTAACAACTCGCGGCGGCGGTCGGCTTCCATCTCGGCCAAACGCTCTTGTGCCTCGGAGCGACCCAATTGGGCACGGTGAATTTCATTATTCAGGCGGTTGAGGTCGGTACGGGTGTCGTTTAATCGCCGCTCGGCATCTAACGACTGCAAACGCGGGGCATAGCCTTGTTCACTCAGCGAACGACGGGAATCGTATTCCTGACTGAGTAATTGCCGTGAGCGTTCAAGGTCACGGACTTGTTGTGACAAGGTACGCACTTCGGCATCGCGTTGTCGATATTGTTCTTCCAACACATCACGTTGTTGTGCCCGCGCATTGACTTGACCTTCCCACAGGCCGTACTGCGCTTCTTTCATCAGCTCGGGCGCATCAGGAATTTGTGAAAAATCCGGTTTACGTCCATCTAGCACCGCCTGCATTCGTTCTAAATCCAAACGCAAACCCAACTCGCGCATCCGTGTTTGTTCACGGTCGGCCTCAACAGATTTTTTTTGTAAACGGGCCAATGTTTGCCCTTTTTTCACAACTTCACCGGGCTGGACTTTGATTTCTTCCAAAATCCCCCCTTCTAGGTGTTGGATACGCTGCATTGATAAATGCGACATCACCTCACCAGGAGCATGGGTGACTTCATCCATTTCTGCCACGGATGCCCAAGCAACAAAAATCAACACCAAGGCAAACGCAACGAAGATAGTTTTTAACACTGCCGCAGGGGCAATGATTTCTTCTAATAACAGCGAATGTGCTAACAAACGTTGTTGCTTAAACGTCGCTCGTCGACGTTCAAAGCCGGACATTAAACCGTCCCAACGCTTACCTAGCCAAGAAAATAGAGCCATTGTTGCCATCCATCACAAGCAAAAGGTTAATCAACAAGTCGGCAGTGGATTACAAGAACCCCGGAGGCAACTTCGGTAATACCAATTCTGGTTTATCGTTCAACACCAATTGACCGGCTTGTAACACCAGCAAACGGTCAGCAGAACGCATGTGGGCTGGGCGGTGGGTCACCATAAACACCGTGGTTTTACCGCGTAGCTCATCCAGCGTTTGCATCAGTGTGGTTTCGCGCTCCGAGTCCAAACTGTCAATCGCCTCGTCAAACAGCAAAATGCCGGGTTTGCGCAGATACGCCGAGGCAATAGCTAAACCCGCATGTAGCACGGCTGGTAACTGTGCCGAGCGTTGATCACCTACACGATGGTGATAACCTTCGGGTAGTTGTTCGATCAGCTCGTGTACCCCTGCTTTGCGAGCCGCCTCTTGTAGATCAGACATTGAGGCGGTGGGGTCGGCAAGGCGTAAGTTTTGCGCGATGGTGCCGTAGAACAGCGAAAAATCCTGTGGCACATAGCCGATGGCTTTGCGTAAATTGATCGGGTCGCGTTGCCGCAAATCGATATCGTCAATGCGAATGGTCCCCGCCTGAGGTTGGTAAATCCCCAAAATGGTTTTGAGCAAGGTTGATTTTCCTGCCCCGTTCGGGCCAATCACCGCGATACGCTCACCCGGTTTAATATCAAAACTGACCCCCAACAACACCGGATCAAGGTCGTTGGCGTAACGCATACTGACCCGTGAGAAAGCGACACGGCCTTGTAACTGTGGCACCGTATTGCCATCGTTGCGGTCGGGTTGTTCTTCAATCCGCGCTTGCATAAGTTGGTTGACTTGGCGGGTACCTGTACGAATCTGCTCCAATCGATTCAGAATGGTGAAACCAGATTGTAACGGTGTCAGCACGCGCCAAGTGAGGGTCATAATGGCGATTAAGGCCCCTACCGTTACCGTGCCATTCATAATCCCCAGTGCACCCATGCCAATGGTAATCACCCCCGCCGTGATCATAATGCCGTAGCCTAAGGTGCTGATGATGGCATTTAACAAGGCAGACTTATAACCTGCCATCGCGGCTGCGCCCGACAATTCGCGGTAGCGATTCAGCCACACGTCGGTGATACTCAACGTCCGCAAGGCGCGCATTTTGGTGATCGTTTCAATGGCAAACTCTTGCCGTTGTGAGGTCAATTTGCTGGATAACGCGGTGTTGCGGCTAATCATCGGTGCCATCAACAGCGCAATCAGCACATACAGCACGGCAGCAATCAAGGGTACGACGGCCAACCAACCACCAAGCAAAGCCAGCGTGATGATGAAGATGATCGAGAACGGCAAATCCAACATCGTCATGGCGGTATGGCCAGAAAAGGTATCGCGCACAAACTCGGCATTCCGCAGGCGCATAATCTGCGCCCCCAACTTACTACGTTCAGTGGCCAATAACGGTAGTTTCATCATTTGGTTCATCATCGAACCACTGACCAATAAATTCAGCCGCACCCCGATATGTGCCAGCATGTGGCCGCGCCGTTCACGCAACCACACTTCGGCACACACGGCCAAAATTGCCCCCGACAGCAGGGCCAGTAGGGAAAGGTACGATTTCGACGGAATAATTCGGTCGTAAATCGTCATGGTGAACAGCGGTGGCACAATCGCCAGCATGTAAATAAAGAAGGTGTAAATGGCCACCTGTGCTAACACCGGACGGAAACGCGCCAAGACCAAAGACAACCATTGACCACTGGCAGCCGCATCAGCTAATTCTTGGTGGTTTTCACGGGAGGAAAAGAAATACACCATTCCACCATACCGGCGTGGGTCGATGTCAATTTCTCGCCCTTGTGCCACATCATGGACACGCCATAGACCGGGGAGGGCCGTTTTTCCAGATAATAAAACGAACACCTCACCGTTGATGCCCTCAAATAAACAGGGCAATAAACGATGGTCAACATCAGCTAAACGATTGACTTCAAGGCGGGTACTGACATAACCCAGCAGCGCCATCACATTACAGAGGCGATCAAATGTCAGCCGATCGGCAAAGTGAGGTAAGGCCTCGGCGACAGCACGGGCTTCGCCTTGCCAACCGAGGGCATCAAGCAAAACAGGCAAGCTCAGGGCAACTTCATCGACCTTGCCCAATTGATCCAAGGCAGTACGAATTGCATCGTGGCGCGCTTGGATTTCATGCTCCTTAGACGGAGGCAGGGTTAAAACAACGGAAGACGTCATGGTGTGGTTTGCTTAACTGGTGCGGCGGCAGCCGCAGGTGCATTAGGCAATGGGGGTAAGGTGAAAGGATGCAGCCGTCCCCCTTTGAGTTCAAATGTGCGATCGGCGACGCGCAAGAGTGAAGGACGTAATGACACCATAATGAGCGTGACATGGCCTTTTAGCTCAATCATCAGGTCACGCACCATCGCATCACCCGTCCCATCCAGCGCGGTATTGGCCGCATCAAACAGCAAAATTTTTGGGCGATCAACCAATGCCCGCGCTACCGCAATGCGCTGTACCACCCCGTTGGGTAATACCATCGATGATCCGGGGCCAATACGGGTTTGATAGCCCTTGGCGAATCGACTCACCACCGCATCTAATCCGACCCGTTTAGCTAATTGCAGTGCAAATTCTTTGTGCTCTTTATCGCGGAAGAGGGTGATGTTTTCTAAAATTGTTCCTTCAAACACCACAGCGCGTTGTGGCAAAAAGGCAATCCGACCGCGCAAATCAATGGGGGAAAATTGTTCTGGGCACACACCATCTACGAATACCTTACCTGTACTTGGTGTTAACAAACCATACATCAGCGCCAACAGCGTGGTTTTTCCTTCCCCCGCCTCGCCACGAATGCCGATGGCTTCACCCGCATGCACTTGTAAGTTGACTTCCTGCACAATCCACGGCTCTTTTTCACCAAAGCGGAAACTCAGATTTTCTACGCTCAGTTGGCCGCTCGGTGCAGGAATTTCTTCATTCTCTTGTGTTGTTTGGTGTGCATAGGCAACAGGTAACTCAAAAGTATGTCCTGCTTTTTCACGGTAGATATGAGAACGTTGTAACTGGACCCACATCCCCATTGCCCGTTGTAACGGCTGTAAACCACGGTTGGTCAACAGGCTACAGGCAGCCAAGGTACCGATACTGATTGAGCCATTCATCACACCAATACTGCCACCTGCAGCGACGAGAATCATGGACGATGTGCTAAAGGCTGCAGATACAGTGGAAGCACGTACACTGAGTAAGCTTGACTGGTAGTCATACATACAGTTGGTTTCTGACAGGCGTTCGTAGCGCCGCATCATAATATCTTCCAACCCTTGAGCCTTAATGGCTGATAAACCCGATAGCAGTTCCAAGATAAAGTTGTAGCGGCGTTCTTGTGCAAGCGCGCTGTCTTCTAATGTTTTACGCAACAGACGGCGTTGAATTAACGCTGCCAATAAGACCAAACTAAACAATCCGACTGGAATTAAAGCTAGCCAACCGGCAAGGTAGATAATCATGCCAACAAAGATCAACACAAACGGCAAATCGGCCAACACCACAGCGACCTGACCAGAGAAAAAATCTTTCAGAGAACCAATACTCTGTAAGTTTTCGAGATGACTACCGGCGCCGGTTTTTTCAAACGCTCGCATATCCGAGTTAAGCAAGTGTTCTGTTGCGCTACATGAGAGCACATGTTCGTACTTGGCACCGGTCCATGCGGTCAGTGCCGAACGTGCTAATGTCAGAATGCTTTCAGCAATTAAGGCCGCTCCCACACCCAAGGCCAGCATCAACAAAGTCCCTGTTGATTGGTTTGGAATAATGCGGTCATACAGTTGCAAAATCGCTAATGGTAGGGCTAAAGACAAGATATTGAGCGACAGCGAAGCGAGGAGAGTGTGTCTATTCTCTCGCAGCAAAAAGCGCACCGCGATTCGATCTGCCAATAACAGGTGAATTGCAGTGTTTTTTATGCTTTTGTTTTGTTCGGTATCGAATTTTTTTTGGCTCATACCAAATGAATTTTTCAAAAAGAAAACAATATTGGCCAACAGATTGTTGGCCTTGCGGCCATTATGACACAGCTCATTAAATTACATACTCAAAACGATCAAGCGTTGGATGACCAAAACCGCCGGTGCATTGACAATCTTTGACACAGCGATCGAGGAAGACGTTGATAAGATTGTCCAAGGCGGTAGCCAATATATTTCAACACCGTTCGCGCAGCAGCTTCAGGCAGCCGCCATGCCTGATGTTGCCACAAATATGCCCACTCCGAACGCACAAAACGTGCCCCCTCGCCCTCGGCAGCACCAAACTCACGTTTTAGCCATGCCGCTTGTTGGTGAAACACACCAATATCAAAATAGCGGCTCATTTCTTGCCATAGGGAGTAGTCATGGGAATGGAATACTTGTGCTTCAGCACAGTAGGCAATGTCGTGTCCTGCCAACACCAAACGGCCGCCAACCCACGCATCTTCTCCCAAAATAATTTGGGCTGGAAAGCCGCCAACCTCTCGCAACGCGCTTTGTCGATAGGCAGCAAAACTGTTCGACATGAAGCTAGCCTTAATCCCTTGCTGTGGAATGCTGGCGCGGCTTTGCCGGCGGCTGGTGGCAGGGTAGTTAAATAAACGGGCATGTGCACCCAAAACGCCTGCCCCGGGGCGGGGTAATTGTCGCCCATAGGCCGCACCTACGCTTGGGTCGTTGAAAGTTTGCCGCAAGTGCCATAAAGCCTCTGGGTTGGCAAACCACGCATCTTGTGTCAGATACACCACAAAGGGATAGCGTTGTAAACAATCAGCCCCTTGTTGGCGTGTTGCACCATGATTGAAATCGCGGCTGTCAATGTGTTGCACAGTAAAGCCTGCCGCGCGTGCTGCCTCGGCGGTGCCATCGTGTGAGCCAGAATCGATGACCAACACTTCGGCTGGGCGATAACGCAAGCGCTGATAATGATCGATCCATTGCAGCCAATCTTGCCCTCCCTGATAGGTTGGTACCATTACAGCAACATCAGACAAGGTGGTAGGTGCAGACAAAGACATGTTCAAATCGCTGATTAGGCAAGGGCTTGTGAGTATAATCGTTGTTTTTTATCAATTGAGGATTGCACGTGATTCTGGTGACAGGTGGTGCGGGCTTTATTGGCAGTAATTTTGTCTTAAATTGGTTAGCCAACCAGCAAGAAGCGGTGGTGGTATTGGACAAACTGACCTATGCCGGCAATCCAGATAATTTGGCCCACTATCAAAACGACCCACGTTTACAGCTCGTGGTGGGAGATATCGGTGATCGAACATTGGTGGATGCGCTGTTATCACAACATCAACCCCGTGCTGTGCTGAACTTTGCGGCAGAATCGCATGTGGATCGCTCTATTCACGGCCCAGCCGATTTTATTCAAACCAATATTGTCAGCACCTTTTCCCTACTGGAGAGCGTACGCGGCTATTGGCAAACGCTAGCAGAACCTACTCGTCAGGCTTTCCGCTTTTTGCATGTTTCGACGGATGAAGTCTATGGTTCTTTAACTGATGTTGCCCCCGCTTTCACCGAACAACATCGTTACGAACCAAATAGTCCCTATTCTGCCAGTAAAGCCGCCAGCGACCACCTCGTTCGCGCTTGGCATCACACTTACGGCCTGCCAGTTTTGACCACAAACTGTTCTAACAACTATGGCCCGTATCATTTTCCTGAAAAACTGATTCCGTTGATGATTTTAAATGCCCTCAACGGCAAAGCGTTGCCAGTGTATGGTGATGGTAAAAATGTGCGTGATTGGTTGTATGTGGTCGATCATTGCCGCGCCATTGAACGGGTATTGGCGGCTGGGCAAGTGGGTGAGACATATAATGTCGGCGGTTGTAATGAAAAAACCAATCTGGAAGTGGTACATACCCTGTGTGACATCTTAGATGAGCTGCAACCTCGAGCCGATGGTGCGAGCTATCGTGAGCAAATTCGCTTTGTGCAAGATCGCCCGGGGCACGACCGCCGCTATGCCATTGATGCCAGCAAAATCATCGATCAACTGGGGTGGAAACCACAAGAAAGCTTTGAAACCGGCATTCGTAAAACCGTGGAATGGTACTTATCCCATCCGGAATGGGTGGAAAAAGTGCAAAGCGGTGCCTACCGTGAGTGGTTAGGGAAACAGTATGCCGAATAATTTTCCTCGTATTGTACTGTTGGGCGCTCATGGTCAAGTAGGGCATGAATTACAACGCGCTCTCGCCTGTGTTGGTGAGTTACACAGCCTGACACGGGCGCAGCTGGATATCTGTGACAGTGTGACACTGCGGCAAACGCTGAGGGATCTGGCGCCTGATATCGTCGTTAATGCTACCGCATGGACTGCCGTTGATAAGGCAGAAAGTGAAGTTGATGCTGCTTTTGCGGTCAATGCCACTGCGCCGCAGGTGATGGCAGAAACTTGCGCTGCATTGGGTGCGGTGTTGGTGCATTATTCAACCGATTATGTATTTGATGGACAACACAGCACGCCCTATCGCGAAAGCGATAGCCCCGCCCCACAATCTGTCTATGGCCGTAGCAAATTGGCGGGTGAACAAGCCATTTTGGCCTCAGGGGCAAAAGCCCTGATTTTCCGTACCAGTTGGGTGTATGGCGACTTTGGCGGCAATTTTGTTCGCACGATTTTACGTCTTGCTCGTGAACGCAAAACCTTATCCGTGGTAGCCGATCAAATTGGTGCGCCCACGGCGGCTTCGTTGATTGCAGATGTCACAGCGGCTGTGCTGCGGCAACTGTGGCAATGTCCTGAGCAAGCCGCATGGGGCGTATTCCATCTGACGGCCAGCGGTGCGGTATCGTGGCATGCTTTTGCCTGTGAAATTGTTCGATTAGCACAACAACAAGGGGCCAGCTTGGCATTGGATGCCGCAGCGATTGCGGCAATTCCAAGCAGCGAATATCCGGTGCCGGCCCCACGCCCAGCAAACAGCCGCCTCGACTGCCAACGGCTACAACAACACTATGGTATCTATCTGCCTTCGTGGTCACACGCTTTGCCGGCTGTTGTTCACTCACTTCTGCGACAATAACGATTTTGGAAACCACCATGACAACTCGCAAAGGGATTATTTTGGCCGGTGGCTCTGGCACACGGCTCTATCCCGCTACTATTGCTGTTTCAAAACAGCTGCTACCGATTTACGACAAGCCAATGATTTACTATCCGCTGACCACCTTAATGTTGGCGGGGATTCGTGAGATTTTGATTATCTCCACACCACAAGACACACCACGTTTCCAACAACTCTTAGGCGATGGCAGTCAATGGGGGATTCAGCTGCAATACGCAGTGCAGCCAAGCCCTGATGGTTTGGCACAAGCGTTTATTATTGGTGAATCTTTTATTGGCCAAGACAGCTGTGCCTTGGTGTTAGGCGATAATATTTTTTATGGCCATGATTTCACTGGGCTGTTGACCTCGGCAGCCAAGCAAGAACAGGGCGCGACAGTTTTTGCCTATTTGGTCAACGACCCTGAGCGTTATGGTGTGGTGGAGTTTGATGCTGCTGGCCACGCCATCAGTATCGAAGAAAAACCCAAGCAACCTAAATCACGCTATGCCGTGACCGGTTTGTACTTCTACGATAACCGTGTTGTTGATATTGCAAAATCGATTCGCCCTTCAGCACGTGGTGAGTTAGAAATTACCGATGTGAATGCAGTGTATTTGCAAGAAAAACAGCTAGATGTACAAGTGATGGGGCGTGGCTATGCTTGGTTAGACACTGGCACGCATGAGTCGATGTTAGAAGCAAGCCAATTTATTGCCACAATCGAACACCGCCAAGGCCTGAAAGTCGCCTGTCCAGAAGAAATTGCTTGGCGCAGTGGTTGGATTGATGACGCTCAACTGGCTACCCTAGCCGCACCTTTAGCAAAAAATGGCTACGGTCAATATCTACAACGCTTGCTCAGTTAAAGCCATAGGGCGGTTTTGCGACACGGAGTGAAGCAAACCGCCAAGGTTACCCCATCTAGGTTGGCTTTTTTTGTGCGGCTTTTTAATTTAACCGTGACTAATTCTTTCCAATCACCCCACTGATGGGAGAGCTTGGGCTGCCGTGGTAGAGTTTTTTCGGCACTCGGCCAGCTAAAAATGCCTCACGCCCTGCTTCAACAGCTAATTTCATAGCACGAGCCATTTGAATAGGACGTTGTGCCCCAGCGATAGCGGTATTCATCAAAATCCCGTCACAACCAAGTTCCATCGCAATGGCCGCGTCGCTGGCAGTGCCAACACCGGCATCAACCAAAACAGGGACTTTGCTTTGTTCGATAATCAACTGTAGATTCCACGGGTTAAGAATCCCCATACCCGAGCCAATTAACGACGCTAACGGCATAATGGCACAACAGCCAATCTCTTCCAGCTGGCGGGCAACAATAGGGTCATCCGAGGTGTAAACCATTACATCAAAACCCTCTTTTACCAACACCTCTGCTGCTTTTAATGTCTCTAAGACATTCGGAAACAGGGTGTTAGCATCGCCCAACACTTCCAACTTCACGAGCTTATGACCATCTAACAACTCCCGCGCAAGGCGCAGGGTACGGATCGCTTCTTCTGCGCTATAACAACCTGCCGTATTGGGCAACAGCGTATAGCGGTTGGGCGGCAGTGCATCGAGCAGGTTCGGTTCGTCTGGATTTTGGCCCAAATTTACCCGCCGGATGGCAACCGTCACAATCTCGGTACCAGAGGCCTCTAACGCCGCTGCTGTTTCTGCAAAATCTTTATATTTCCCCGTCCCAACTAACAAACGTGATTGATATTCTTGCCCTGCAATTCTTAAACAATCTGCCATAGTCATGTCTCTATTCTAAAGTCCGGTGAGTGGTGGCTCGCCACCTTACTGCAGTTTAATCAGGACAACTAGCCACCGCCGACGGCAACCACAATCTCAAGCTGATCGCCGTGTTGCAATTCGGTATGGGCATGTTGACTGCGCGGAACAATATCGCCGTTGCGCTCAACAGCGATCCGTTGTCCGGGTTTTACCCACTGGCTTAAAGCGGCTTCCAATACGGTACCGATAGGAAATTGATGGGGTTGTCCATTGATAATGACGTCAATCACAGTCATTCCTCTTAAAGAATCATAATCGTGCTGCCCGCACCACGGCAGCCTGACGTTGAATATTGGCAATTACCTCACCAAGATGGGCCAAGCCTTCAACTTGTAAGCGGAAGCGGATTTGCACATACCCTTCTCCACTATGGGCATCCTGCATATCCACGCTTTCGATATTGGCGGACGATTCGGTAATGGCTGCTGCCACCGCCGCCAAAGCCCCACGCTCGCTTTTTGCTAACACACTGACTGGCACACCAAATAGTTTGGGTTGTGCCAATTCCCATTCCATATCAAGCAACTTTTCAGGGTCGAATTTTTGGATATTGGTGCAATCATGGCGATGGATCAACAAACCTTGTCCCTTGTTGACCACACCAACAATCCGATCGCCGGGAATGGGGTTACAGCATGGCGAGAATTGCAAAGAGGCGCCTTCATTACCACGAATCGCAATCGGCCCGACACGCAACGGCTCGCCGGAGGTTTCACCTGCTAATTCTAATAAACGGCTGGCCACCACCACCGGTAACAATTTACCTGTGCCAATATCCGCTAAGACATCTTCAAAATCGTTATTGTGCTCGGTGTGCTCGCGTAGGTATTCCTGCCAAACGGGCTCGGGCACAATAAAGTGTTTACCTGATAAAGCATGTAGCGATTGTCGCAACATGCGGCTTCCCAGCTCCACCGCTTCCCCACGGTGCATCCCCTTGAGGAAATTACGAATATGACTGCGGGCACGACCACTGGCAACAAATCCCAACCATGACGGATTGGGATGAGCATGTGCGGCAGTCACAATTTCGATTTGATCACCGTTTTTCAGCTTGGTACGCAGAGGGACTAAGGTGTGATTCACCTTAGCTGCAATACAGCGATGGCCAACATCGGTATGAACGGCATAGGCAAAATCAACCGGTGTTGAGCCTTTCGGCAACACCATAATTTTACCTTTGGGGGTGAAAACATAGACCTCATCAGGGAATAAATCGACTTTGATATGTTCCAGAAATTCAATGGCATCGCCCGATTCGGCTTGAATGTCGAGGATATCTTGTAACCACTGATGGGTGCGTTGCTGTGCTTGGTCGATGGAGGCATTACCCGATTTATACATCCAATGGCTGGCTACGCCGGTTTCGGCAATACGGTGCATTTCATGGGTACGGATTTGAATTTCAATCGGGGTCCCGTAGGGACCGAACAAAGTGGTATGTAGCGATTGGTAGCCATTGCCCTTGGGAATGGCAATATAGTCTTTGAATTTACCAGGGATGGGTTTAAATAGTGCGTGTAGTACGCCGAGGGCAAGATAACAGCTCGGGGTATCGTCTACGACGACGCGAAAAGCGTAGATGTCGAGCACTTCCGAAAAAGACAGGTGTTTTTCCACCATCTTTTTATAAATACTGTAGAGATTTTTTTCACGACCTTTAATAACCGCTGGTAACCGCGCTTCGGCAAGACGTTGTTCAATACTGACTAAAATTTTGCCAACTAATTCACGGCGATTGCCTCGGGCGGCTTTCACTGCTTTGGCTAAGACTTGATAGCGATTGGGATAAGTGTGTTTAAACGAGAGATCTTGTAGTTCGCGATACACTTTATTGAGACCAATTCGATTGGCAATCGGGGCGTAAATATCCAGCGTTTCTTGCGAGATGCGCTGTCGTTTGTCGAGGCGCATGGCATCTAACGTACGCATATTGTGCAAGCGGTCGGCCAATTTCACGATGATGACGCGGATATCTTGCGCCATTGCCAACACCATCTTACGGAAGTTTTCTGCCTGTGCACTTTCTTTGGTTTGATATTCCAAGCGTTCAAGCTTGGAGAGTCCATCGACTAAATCGGCAACAGTTTCACTAAAGTGCTCAGCTAGGGTGATTTTGGCTACCCCAGTGTCTTCCATGACATCATGCAGCAGCGCAGCTGCCAAACCTTGAACATCCAACTTCCACTCGGTCAGAATACGAGCAACCGCAATCGGATGCGTAATGTAGGGTTCACCGCTTTTGCGGGTTTGTCCATCATGCGCTTTATGACTAAAAACAAACGCTTCGTGTAAGAAGGTTAAGTCGTCGGGGGGAAGATAGGTGGAGGCTGCTTCCATCAAATCTTGAACGGCTGCCTCGACCATCGCTGCATAGTCGATGCAGGGCACTTCGGTTGAGGATTCAGAATGGGCCACGGTATTTCCCCCTTATGGTGCGCCGATACGCTTACGCGCGTCGGTCTAGCAGTTCACGTCCCACCTGACCGGCTGCGATTTCGCGCAGGGCGGTAACAGTGGGTTTATCCCGACCCGACTCAACTAACGGTGTGGCACCGTTGGCTAATTGGCGGGCACGCCAAGTGGCGGCGAGGGTGAGTTCAAAGCGGTTTTCGATGCGGGCTAAGCATTCGTCAACAGAAATTCGTGCCATGAGAGTCTTCTCCAGATCAATAGGGGCTTAGGGTGGCCACGGCCAAGTTAGCCGTTGCTTTGCATGGAAGCAATTTGTGTGGCGCGCTTTTGTAGCTGTTTTTTAGTACGCACTCGCTCGGCACGCACAATGCTGACAAGATCGTGTACTGCGTGGTCGAGTTCTTCGTTAATGATGATGTAATCGAACTCGGCAACATGGTCGATTTCTGACCGAACAATCGCCATACGATGCTGAATCACTTCTTCAGAATCTTTTCCACGCCGACGCAAACGTTCTTCTAATGTCTCGACTGAAGGGGGAAGGATGAAAATGCCAACCGCTTCAGGAAAGACTTTGCGAACTTGTTGCGCGCCTTGCCAATCGATTTCTAACAGAATATCGCGACCTGTGCTCAGTTGTTCGCGAATCCAACGCTCGGATGTCGCATATCCATTGCCATAGACTTCGGCCCATTCCAGAAAATCCCCACGGGCTTTCAGCTGGTCGAAGCTAGTGCGATCGACAAAATGATAGTGCACACCCGGAATTTCGCCATCACGTGGCGCGCGGGTGGTATAGGAAACCGACAGTTGGATTTGTTTGTCTGCCGCCAGTAAGGCCGCTACGAGGGTAGTCTTACCTGCACCGGATGGCGCAGTGACCACAAAAATATTGCCAGTTGAATTCATGTTCTCAACATCCGTGCGCGTATCACGCCAATGTTGCAGCGTAGCATAAACCGGCGATCCCGTGAAACTTGCCACGGTAACATATTGTTAATACAAGTTAACCGTATCCAAATTGAGATATTTTCTGTGCTAAACACTTACTATTTCTTCGCTGACAAAAAGGGCGAGCCTTATGAGCTCGCCCTAAGACAGCATTAAATACAGAAGAGGCAGGAATAGGATTACATCTGCTCTGCCGATTTGTCGGTTGGTTTGGTGATGAGTTGTTTCAGTTCATCGCTCATTGGGAAGTTCAGGTTCAGGCCTTTAGGTGGGATGGGCTGTTGGAACCACTTGTTATAAATCTTGTTGATTTCACCTGATTTGTAAGTGGCAACGATGGCATCATCCACCACTTTCTTAAAGGCAGCATCGCCCTTACGCACCATACATCCATAGATTTCAAACGATTGTGGCTTACCGGTGACGACCCAGTCAGCAGGGTTTTTCGCCTTCGCCATTTCACCGTATAACAGTGCATCGTCCATCATAAAGGCAACAGCACGGCCCGATTCCAGCATCAAGAACGATTCACCGTGATCTTTTGCACTGATGATGTTCATGCCCATTTCTTTCTCGGCATTCATGGTTTTCAGCAACCGCTCAGAAGTGGTGCCGGCAGTGGTGACAACGTTTTTGCCCTTCAAATCAGGAAAATCTTTGATGCCAGAGGTTTTCTTGGTCAACAAACGGGTGCCGATTTCAAAAATCCCCACCGAGAAATCAACCTGTTTTTGCCGTTCTACGTTGTTGGTCGTCGAACCGCATTCGAGGTCAACGGTGCCGTTTTGCACCAGCGGAATACGGGTTTGAGAGGTGACCAGATTGTATTTGACTTTCAAGCTAGGCAGTTTCAGCTCTTTTTTCAGTGCTTCAACCACTTTCAGTTGCAAGTCGTGAGAATAGCCAATCGGTTGGGAAGGATCGTTACCGAGGTATGAGAAAGGAATCGAGGCATCGCGGTGGCCCAAGACGATGGTGCCCGAGTCTTTGATTTTTTTCAGTGTACCGGTGTATTCAGCCGCTAATGCTGGCGTGGATAACAAAGCCGCTGCCACAGCAGCGCCGATCAGACGAACAGAAAAATAACGCATGGGTAAGACTCCTGACGTGAGGGAGAAGCAAAGCTTAACACGAGCTGTTTTTGCATCGTCAATTCATTTTTGATTGACCCTATGATCGCAAACGAAAGCACTGCAACATAATCCACCTGATTTGCCGCCTTTTCGCTTTCGTGTTAAAACAAAGCCCCAAAATTTTGTCAGTTTGGTTGCCACTATGAATCGTTTGCCTCGTCACGAAGAAATTCTCAAGCTTGTCCGTGCTAGTGGCTTTATGCCTATTGAAGAACTTGCCCGCCGCTTAGATGTGACGCCCCAAACCATTCGCCGTGATATCAATCAACTGTCGGAAGAAAATCTACTGCGGCGTTTTCATGGTGGGGCGGCATTAGGGCCAAGCGTGGAAAATGAAGAATACGCCACCCGCAAAGTCAAAAACCAAAACGAAAAGACCCGCATTGCTGAATTATTAGCAGAACATATCCCAGATGATGCCTCTTTATTTATGAACATTGGCACGACCATCGAAGCGGTAGCGAAAGCCTTAATTGTGCGGCATCAACATCTGCGGGTGATTACCAATAATATCCATGTTGCATCTATCCTGACACGGCGGCCTGATTTTGAGGTGATCATCACCGGCGGCGTGGTGCGCCCGAAAGATGGCGGCATTACGGGGGTGGCAACCTTGGACATGATTGAACAGTTCAAGGTGGACTATGCAATTGTGGGGGCTTCAGGCATCGACAGCGATGGCACCTTGCTCGACTATGACTATCGTGAAGTGCGGGCGGCGAAAGCCATGATGAAAAATGCCCGCCAAAAATGGTTGGTGGCAGACTCCAGTAAATTTGGCCGTAATGCCATGATGAAGCTCTGTCATATCGGTGAACTCAATGCCCTGTTTACCGATGACTACCCGCCTCCTGAGCTGTTACCGATGTTGCAAGAACATAATGTACGGGTCTATGTGCCGGGGCAAACACTGGAAACCCTCGACGACGAGGATTAAACTGAGTCGTTTTTGGGTGGCTTATGTCCTCTCGTCTTGCTCATGTTCATCCTTTCCATGTGATGGCGATTTTAGCGCGTGCGCAACAACTGACCGCCGCAGGCCATGACGTGATTCATATGGAAGTCGGCGAACCCGACTTCCCAACCCCAGCTCCGATTATTGAAGCGGGCCGCCAAGCCCTCGCTGACGGTAAAACCTTCTATACCCCTGCATTGGGTATTCCTGCGCTACGAGAAGCGATTGCAGCGTTTTATCAGCAACGCTACGGTGTGACCGTATCACCACGGCGCATTGCGGTAACCACCGGCGCGTCAGGTGCTTTATTGCTAACGCTGTCGGCCTTATTAGCAGCCGGCGACAGTGTGTTGCTACCGGACCCCACTTATCCGTGTAATCGTCATTTGGTCAGCCTACTCGATGCCGAACCGCGTTCAGTCGCCGTCGGCCCAGAGACACAATACCAACTCAATGCGGCACATATCGCAGCACATTGGCAAGCCAATACCGTGGCGGCGATGATTGCCTCACCAGCCAACCCAACGGGGACGTTGATTTGTCCTACCGAACTGGCCGCCTTATATGCAGCAGTGAAAGCGCAGGGTGGGCAATTGATTGTGGATGAGATTTACCACGGACTGACCTATGGGATGGATGCCACAACCGCCCTAGCGTGTGCTGATGATATTTGGGTGATTAACAGTTTCTCGAAATATTTCCAAATGACGGGCTGGCGTTTGGGGTGGTTGGTCATTCCAGAAGCGTATATTGATGCCGTAGAACGGGTGGCACAAAATGTATTTTTATCTGCCCCGACCCCTGCACAATATGCAGCGTTGGCAGCTTTTACACCACAAACCATCGTCCTGCTTGAAGAACGGCGCCAAGTCTTCCATCAACGCCGTGATGTGTTGCTAGCAGCCTTTTCTGACATTGGCTTCCGCTTTCCGACTCAGCCACAAGGGGCATTTTATGCCTATGCCTATGTGTCTGATTTGTGTGACAACAGTGCCACGCTGGCGGCTGACTTGTTAGAACACACTCACGTTGCCCTCACACCGGGTAAGGATTTTGGCCAGAACGGTGCCACACAACATATCCGCTTGGCTTACACCTGCGATGAGGCGCGTATTCGCCAAGCCGCAGCGCGTATTGGCGAATATTTGCAACGGCAGCGTTAAGCAAAGGTTTCTGCGTCGACAAACCGCCCTGCCGCAGCATCTTTTGCAGAAAGCTGCGGCACAATTTCACTCGGCAACTGCCAATCAATCGCCAAATCAGGGTCATTCCAAATAATCGAGCGTTCGTGTTCCGGCGCCCAATAGTCGGTGGTTTTGTAGAGAAACTCGGCATAGTCCGACAACACCACAAAACCGTGAGCAAACCCCTCGGGAATCCATAATTGGTGTTTGTTCTCTGCCGATAAACGAACGGCAACCGATTGGCCAAACGTGGGCGAGCTGCGGCGTAAATCAACCGCAACGTCGATGACCTCGCCGACTGTCACCCGCACCAATTTGCCTTGTGCTTGTTGAATTTGATAGTGCAAACCACGCAACACCCCACGCGCCGACCGCGAATGGTTATCTTGCACAAAGTCAGCTTGCACCCCCGTCAATTCTGTAAAGCGACGGGCATTAAAGCTCTCAAAGAAAAAACCTCGGCTATCGCCGAACACCGTTGGTTCTAATAGTTTGACTTCGGGAATCGCGGTATCAAGACACTTCACTTTAAAGCCTTTTCCATCATTAAATAGGGCTGCCCACCAAGGCGAGCGGTTTTAAATCCTGCGGCACGATATAAAGCTCGCGCCCGTCGGTTATCGGGACGGACTTCTAAAATCAGTTTTGAAGCACCACAAGCGCGGCCCGCCTCGGCCACAGCCTCTAGCAAACGCCGCCCAATACCCTTGCCGCGCCAATTGGGAAGCACCGATAAATCGTGCACATTGACGGTTGGCGCACCGGCAAAGCTAGAAAAACCAAGAAAACATAACGCAGCCCCAACAACATCATCTTGTTGACAGGCCAACAGGGTAAAGGTCGAGGGATGTTGGCGAAGCGCAGGAATCAACTGCTGTCGTGCGTGTTCAGACAACCCCTTGCCCCCACCCATTGGGTCTTGGGCATAGGCCTCGGTCAAGGCAAGAATTGCCTCTGCATCCCGTGGGTTGTCTAAATCTGCCACACGAATCACGGTGGACTCGGACATCAGTTCACCAAATCGATTTCGTTTTCGATCAGTTGAGCGAAGGTTTCACGTTGTCGAATCAAACGCATTTCTTCTCCGTGAACTAACACTTCGGCTGCCCGTGGGCGGGTGTTGTAGTTCGAGCTCATGGTAAAACCATACGCTCCTGCCGACATCACCGCCAATAAATCGCCGGCTTGCACTGCCAATTCACGGTTTTTGCCAAGAAAATCGCCTGACTCACACACCGGCCCCACCACATCGGCCAACTGCGGCGTTTGTTCATGACGAGGGGTCACCGGCTGAATGTCATGCCACGCATCATATAAAGCAGGCCGTGCCAAATCGTTCATCGCAGCATCGACAATCACAAAGGTTTTGCCGTCGCCTTGTTTGATAAATTCCACTTCTGTTAACAACACGCCAGCATTGCCAACGAGCGAACGACCGGGTTCCATCAACAGCTGTAACGAACGGCCAGCCAAACGCGAAGCCACCGCTTGGGCATAGGCGTGTAGATCAGGCGGCGTTTCCTCGCGGTAGCGAATCCCAACGCCACCACCGATATCAACATGGTGCAGCACAATGCCTTCGGCGGCTAATTGATCGACCAAGGCAAGTAAACGGTCGAGGGCATCTAACAGTGGCGACAATTCGGTCAGTTGTGAGCCAATATGGCAATCAATCCCGACCACGTCTAAATGAGACAGGCTGGCGGCATGGCGATAGCAGGGCAAGGCTTCTTCCCAGCGGATGCCAAATTTATTGTCTTTTAAGCCGGTGGAAATATAAGGATGCGTTTTGGCATCCACATTTGGATTCACGCGCAGGCTAATAGGCGCACGGACGTTTAATGAAGCTGCTACAGCGTTGAGGCGATCTAATTCTGTCGGTGATTCCACATTAAAGCAGAAAATCCCCGCCTCTAATGCACGGCGCATTTCAGCTTCAGTTTTGCCCACGCCAGAAAACACGATTTTTTTCGGATCTCCCCCAATGGCCAACACCCGTTCTAGCTCGCCGCCAGACACAATATCAAAACCGGCACCTAAACGAGCAAAGTGTCGCAGCAGGGATAAGTTAGAATTCGCCTTGATGGCATAGCAAATCAGCGGATTGAGCGCGGCAAAGGCCTGTTGATAGCTTGAGAAAGCCTCAGTGAGGGCGGCACTGGAATAGACATAACAAGGTGTGCCAAATTCTGCCGCCACACGCGTCAGGGGGAGTTGTTCGACGGTCAACACACCGTCGCGATAATCAATAGCAGACACGGATATTTCCTGAGCAAAACTAGGGTTGTGAAGAGGTGGCCGCTGTTGGCGAGGTTGACGCCTTGGGCAAAAACAGCGGCCCTTTATAACCACAGGCTGTCAGTAAACTGACAAGCACCAAACAAGCAAGCAGTGGGCGCATGGTAGAACCGAGCAAAATCGCGATAGTATCACCAAATTGGCCAAGGCTTTGGCTGTGACAATGAGAAAAACGATGACTGAAAGTGAATTTTTAGACCGTGCTGAACAGATTTTTCAGCACATTCAAAATGTATTGGACCACGCCGAAAGTGATATTGAGGTGACCAACAAAGGGGCTGTTTTAGAGTTGGAATTTGACGATGGCAGTCAAATCATCCTCAACCGCCACGCACCCAATCAAGAGTTGTGGATTGCAGCGCGCAGCGGTGGTTTTCACTTTCACTGGCACAATGAAGCTTGGTGTGACACCCGCGATGGCATGGCGTTTTATCACCGCCTGAGTGGGTTAATCGAAGCCGCTTGCGGCGAAACTGTGTCGTTCTAGTGGCGTGGTTAGATCTGTGGCTGCAACAATGGGGGTTATGGGGGCTGACATTTTCGGCCTTTGTCTCGGCCACGGTATTACCGGGTAACTCCGAGCTGTTTTTACTGTGGTATGTAAAACAGCTGCCAACCCAGTGGGGCATTGCTGTGGTGTGTGCCAGCATCGGCAACAGCCTAGGCGGTTTAACCAATGTGGTGTTGGGCCGTTGTTTACCGTCACGACAACCCCTACAGCCTCGCGCACAAGCTTGGTTGCAACGTTATGGTGCGGCTGCGTTGTTACTGTCGTGGCTACCGCTGGTAGGCGATGCCTTATGTGTGGCGGCGGGGTGGTTGCGCCTACCGTGGTGGTCGGTGGTCTTTTTTTTATGTGTGGGTAAAACGCTACGCTACCTTGTGTTGGCGTTGCCCTTTGTGCTGTTGTAGCCGAAAAACACTCGGTTTATTTTGGGATCAGGCATGTCTCAAGCGACTCATGGTCATGTAGCGCGTAAGCGTTTTGGCCAAAATTTTTTGAATAACCCACAAGTGATTGACGACATCGTCAATGCAGTCAACCCACAAGCAGATTCAGTGGTGGTGGAAATTGGCCCCGGCTTGGGGGCGTTAACCGAACCCCTGTTGCAGCGTGTGACCCATCTGCATGTGGTCGAACTTGATCGTGATTTGATTGCACGTTTGCGGAAACGGTGGCCGGCGGAACGATTGACAGTGCATGAAGGCGATGCTTTGCGCTTTGACTTCGGCACCATCGCGCCGCGTTACAAAATTGTCGGTAACCTACCGTACAACATCTCAACCCCACTGTTATTTCATTTGGCGACCTTTGCCGACCAAGTAGAAGACATGCACTTTATGTTGCAAAAGGAAGTGGTCGAGCGGATGGTGGCAGAACCGGGCTGTGCCGATTATGGCCGCTTGGGGTTGATGTTGCAGTATTACTTCTCGATGGAAAAATTGTTGGATGTGCCGCCCGGGTGTTTTAGCCCACCGCCGAAGGTTGATTCAGCAGTGGTGCGCTTAATTCCATATCAAACTTTGCCTTATCCGGCACAGGATGTCGCGGTATTAAGCCAACTGCTTACCGAGGCCTTCAGCCAGCGGCGCAAAACCATACGCAATACCCTACGTGGATGGTTTGATGAAACAACCTTGGTCAACCAAGGGATTGATCCGAGCTGGCGGCCAGAAAACCTGACCCTAGCGCAATATGTTGCACTGGCAAACTTTGCCGTCGATCACGGCCACAAGCCGAATAAGTGAGGATTTGTATGATACGTTTTGTTGATGTGCACAAATGGTATGGCGATAAATTGCATGTGCTCAATGGCATCAATTTAGAAGTGCAACAAGGTGAAGTGGTGGTGGTGTGTGGCCCGTCGGGCTCGGGGAAATCGACCCTCATTCGATGCGTCAATCAGCTTGAACCGATCACATCTGGCGAGCTATGGGTCAATGGTCATAATGTGCACGACCCCAAAACCAATCTCAACGCGTTGCGTGCCGAGGTCGGGTTTGTTTTTCAACACTTCAACTTATATCCGCACTTGTCAGTGATGGATAACATCACGCTTGCCCCGATTAAAGTACGCAAAACTGAGGTCAAACAAGCACAACAAGAAGCCGTGGCGTTGTTAGAAAAAGTTGGGCTGGCGCATAAAAAAGACGCTTTCCCCTCTGAATTGTCCGGTGGACAACAACAACGGGTGGCGATTGCACGCGGCTTGGCAATGAAACCGAAGGTGATGCTGTTTGATGAACCGACCTCGGCACTCGATCCGGAAATGATTGGCGAAGTGTTAAAAGTGATGAAGGATTTGGCCGAGTCGGGTATGACTATGATGTGTGTGACCCATGAAATGGGCTTTGCGCGTGAAGTGGCTGATCGGGTGATTTTTATTGATCACGGTCAGATTCTTGAACAAGGCAAACCAGAACATTTCTTCTCGGCACCACAACACGACCGTACTAAACAATTCTTGAAGCAGGTTTTATCCCCGATGCACGGGGCAGCCTAAGACCTCGGTGGCAGAGAGATCGCCAACGGCTATCTCCTGCCACACCTTCAGCTTAGTTCAGCCAAAAATCTTGCCGGTGGCAGTGTTGCTGCAAAATGCGTTGGAAATGGCCGGGGTCTTTGGCAAAGGTCAGTTCCCCTGCTTGTGGGCAGTGGAAATCTAACAAGCGCGACGTCCAAAACCGAATTGCTGCTGCACGCAACATCAACGGCCATGCCGCCACTTCAGCCGCTTGTAATGGCCGCACGGTTTGATAGGCAGCCAACATGGCGCGGGCACGCTCAGCATCAATATCACCGTCTGGCAAACTACACCAATCGTTGACCGCAATGGCGAGGTCATACAACCAAGCATCATCACAGGCATAGTAAAAATCAATAAAGCCGCTGATGTGATCGCCATCGAACAACACATTATCGCGGAACAAATCGGCATGAACGACGCCACGCGGCAAGTCGGCAAACGATTGCTGTTGCTGTAAGGCCAATTCGCGTTGTAACAAGGCGACCTCATCCGCCGGCATAAACGGATACACCCGTTCTGCTGTCTGCTGCCACCAATCTAAGCCTCGAGGATTGCTCATGTGGCCGGTGAAAGTTTGTCCAGACACATGCATCTTTGCCATCGTGGTAGCGACCTGAGCACAATGTGAGGCATTCGGTGTGGTGAGGTCACGGCCAGCCAAACAGGCCACCAAACAGGCCGGTTTATCACACAACAGACTGGCCAACTGTCCCTCTTGATCGGCGATAGGGGCCGCCACGGCCACGCCATGTTCGGCGAGGTGTTTCATTAAATCGAGGTAGTAGGGTAGCTCATCAAGTTGCAACACCTCGAACAAGGTCAACACATAGCGGCCTTGTTCGGTGGTGACAAAATAATTGGTGTTGGTCACGCCGGCGGCGATACCTTTGAGGTCAATTAAGGCGCCAAGGGAATAGCGAGAGAGCCAAGCGACAAGCGCTTCGGGGGTAACAGTGGTATAGACAGACATGAATACACTCAAAAACGGATGAGAACCCAACGCGGAATCACCATTCGATCGCCGCGATGATCAAAACGCTTCATTTGGCCACTGCCATCTTCATCGTAGAGGTAGTAAGGTTCGCCAATCGGTGGCGTGACCTTGACCAGATACAGTTGGCCATTGACGCGATATTCCTCAACGGTACCCGATTCGTTCTTGGTAATACGCACTTCGGGCTCAACGCCAACACCATCATCGATCAGATGCGTTGGGGGCGGGGGAACATCGGCTTTCGCTCTCGCCTCTGGTTGAACAGCCCAAGCGGACAACGGCAGGCATAACAATAAAGACAATAGCAGGCGACGCATTGGCCTCTCCTCGGGTAATGTCGGTTTACCATCACCGATAGAGGGATGATGGCAGTTTCCTGTGAATGGGAAATGTGGCAAACACCTCAAAAAATGACAGGTTGCACCCTGCTATTGTACCGCTTGCAGCGCATGCCGTCTTAATCGACGACGACTTGATTGCGGCCTTGTGTTTTAGCGTGATACAACGCGACGTCGGCACGAGCTAACAAGGTGTCTGCCAGTTCGCCAAGGTGATAGCAGGCGACACCAAAGCTAGCGGTCTGTTGTTGTACCACTGGGAACAAATGCGCTGCCAGATGTTGGCGCAGTGACTCGGCTAATTTGGCCGCGCCAGCACAGGGGGTTTCTGGACAAATAATTAAAAACTCTTCGCCGCCCCAACGCCCCACTACATCAATTTCACGGCAATATTGTTGCAATAGCCGCGCAGCGGTGATGAGCACTTGATCGCCTACCTGATGGCCGTGGGTGTCGTTAACGTGTTTGAAGTGGTCAAGATCAACCAAAATTACACTGAACACATGACCAAAACGGCTACTGCGTTGGATCTCTTGGGCCAAGACTTCGTCTAGGCGCAAACGGTTTACCAATCCCGTGAGTTTGTCTGTGATGGAGAGCGTGGCCAGTTTTTGGTTGAGTTGCTGGAGCTGTTGGTTAAGACGGCGCAACTTGCGATTCCACCACAAAATCAGCATCAACACCGCCACACTGACAGCAATGATTTTGGCCATCAACCAATAATCGAATGGCTGTTCAATCTTGATTGAAACATGCTGGTTCACAATGGCCTCGCGCTCTTGCGGGGTAATCGTCAGCACGCCCTTATTCAGCATATCGCGCAAAATTGGCTCATCTTTTAACACCCCAATTCGCAGCTGATTGGTATAGCTTGGGATTTGGCCAGCAATTTTCAGATTAAACCAGCCATTTTTTTTGATCTCATACGCTGCCACAATCAATGACCGTACCGTCATGTCCGCTTGTCGGTTCGAAACCAAATTCATCGACTCGGCCTCGCTTTTGGTGGCAATCAATCGCAGATAGGGGAAATCATTTTTCATTCTTTCGCCCACCATTGTCTGCGCGGGCAAGGCAACTGTTTTATCTCTTGCCCATGCTAAATCGCCAATGAAAGGGTGTTCTTCGCGGGTGATAATGACATTTTGATCGTAAAACACCGGCTCGGTGAAAATTAGCCACTTTTCACGAGCAGGGGTTTGGTTAAGAAAACTCATGATCTGGCAGTGGCCACTTTTTGAAGCCGCAAGGCTTTCTTCCCAGTGTTGTACTGGGTAGAGCTCAATTTTAATCCCTACCCGCTTAGCAACCAGTTGCAATAAGTCGGCGCCAATGCCCTCATGCTGCCCTTGTTCGTTAATGCGCTCGAACGGTGCCCAATCTGGATCAACACAGGCTTTAATGACAGGATGTTGCGCGAGATAGCGTTGTTCTTCTGCCGAGAGAGGAACGCTATGCTCTGCCACCACAGGCTGGCTTAACACGATTCCCAACAGCAAGATGAAACGAAAACTAGCAATCTTCATCATCAATACGCTCATCCGCTATTCGACCAATGGCATGACTCCAAGCGAGTGCCTCTGCTTGTGCTTGTGCAACACGAGTGAGCTGGAAGCCATACTTTTGTAATACTGGGAAGCTAATCCCTAAACGATCATGGCGTTCTTGTTCAATCACCTCGGCAATTTCCAAAAATGGGTAGAGCGGGCCGCTTTGATTGAGTAAGGCTTGGCGAATACTAGGGGAAAGATAAGGCATGGCCGCTAGAATTTGTGCCATCGGTGCAGTGAAAAGCGTCGAGGCCATCGACAATAAACCACATAAAAAAGCTTCTTCGCTCAGTTTTGGCTGGCTTTGAGAGGCCAACAATTCCATCAAGCGCGCCCGTGCCGCCACAGTACGAAATAACGGACTGCCAACCGCCATGTTTTCTTGTTCTAAGTACAACAACAGCTGTAACCAGCGTCGCAGTTGATGTCGGCCCAAGGCTGTGATGGCATGGCGAACAGAACGAATTGGATGGCTGAATCCTGCGGCAACGGAGTTGGTCATTCGCAATAAATTCATTGCCAAACTGGGCACTTCTTTGAACACGCGTTCTAGCGCACTGGTTTCTGCTTCCACCGCCAATAAAGACAACAGCTCTAACACTCGTAGCCGCGACACATCAAGCCGCTGTGCCCGCAACACTTCTGGGCGCGAGAAAAAATACCCTTGAAATAAGGTAAACCCAAGTTCTAAACACGCTTGTGCTTGTTGCCGTGTTTCAACACGTTCGGCCAGTCGTTTGGCACGGTAGGGGGCGATATGGCTCAACAAAGCAGGCAGCTGTGCCTCAACCTCAGGCAGCAAGGGAATTTTAATAATATCGACGATTTTCAGCAGCGGAATCCACTTTGGATCGAATTCACAAAAATCATCTAATGCCAGCGTGAAGCCTGCCGCCTGTACCGCGCGGCAGCGTTGAATAAATTCTGGTGTTGGTTCGACATGCTCCAAAATTTCTAATACCACTTTATCTTTTGGTAATAACTCGACCATCTCGCTATTGAGAAAGGCGGCATTGACATTGATAAAGCCACGATATTCACCCAACACATTACACATCAGGGTTTGACCAAAAGCGGCCGAGATAACCTGTGCCGTGGCTTTACAGTCATCATCAATCACTGCCCGATTCTGCCCCCCGTCGCGAAATAAAAGCTCATACCCCACCAAATCAAATTGGTGATTCAAGATGGGCTGTCGGCCGACAAAGACTGGGGTGGAGGGAGAATCAGACATAGCAAAAGTGGCTTAAAACAAAATTGCAGCAAATCATACGCAAGAGCTTGCCTCTTGGCATGATTCTCTTGCAACAAAGCGTTTTTTTATGGTTCAGCGTCGAGGGGTGGCGCATCGTTTGGCTGGTGTTGTGCCAAATACTGCATCTGTTTACACATCCCGCGCAAAATATCGACTTCTTCGCGTTGCAGTCGGGCACGATCAAAGAGTGTGGACAGACGGCGCATTAAACGATCGCTATTGCGACGACGGAAAAAACCGATGTCTTCTAAACTGGTGGCCAGATGTCGGTAGAAACCTTGCACTTCCTCTCGCGTGGCTAAGTCGATATTTGGCCGTAGGTGGTCGAGGTTGTCGTTATATTGTTGAAACACCTCATAACACATCACTTGCACTGCTTGTGCCAAATTGAGCGAAAAATAAGCTGGGTTTCCCGGGATAGTGACCAATAAATTACAGCGTTCCACTTCCTCAATCGACAAGCCAAAAGTCTCATTGCCAAACACCAAAGCCACTTCTTGCCCACTGCGCGCCAAGGCCAATAAATCAGCCACAGCGGTACGGGGTGGGTGAAGGTCGGCGGCGAGTTCGCGGCGGCGGCTGGTCAACGCTGCTGCCACTGTCACATCCTGTAATGCCTCATCTAAACTGTGGCATACCGTTGCCTGTTGCAGCACATCAACGGCACCGCTGGCTAAGGTGTCGGCTTGAGGATCAGGAAAGTGTTTTGGCTCGACGAGATAGAGTCGGCTGAGTCCCATCGTTTTCATAGCACGGGCAGCAGAGCCAATATTGCCCGGATGGGACGGTCGCGATAGCACAATGCGGATGCGTTGCAAGACATCAAATGATGTGTGATCAAGCACTTGGGACTTATCCATTCTCAGAATGTCGGGTAAAATGTCGCATTATCCAGAAAACCCGAAACTTGTTCGGGTTTTTTCGCTCATTGACATCCACGAATCACGAGAGATTGCCCATGCATCCCATGCTCACCACGGCTATTAAAGCCGCCCGGCGCGCCGCCAACCTTATTCAGCGCGCTTCACATAATCTGGACCTCATTCGCCCCGACCAAAAAGGGCCCAATGATTATGTGAGTGAGGTGGATCGTGCTGCAGAGGCCGCCATTATCGAAGTGATTCGCGAGGCCTACCCTCAACATGCTTTCTTGGGCGAAGAATCCGGTGCTCAGCGTTTAGGTGAGTCTGAGTATGAATGGATTATCGACCCACTCGATGGCACTACCAACTATCTACATGGCTATCCCCAATACGCGATTTCGATTGCCTTAGTGCATCGTGGCCAAATCACCCAAGCCGTGGTGTACGACCCAAACCGCAACGATCTGTTTACTGCCAGCAAGGGCTCGGGCGCGTTCCTCAATGATCGCCGTATTCGTGCTGCTCGTCGTATTCAGCTGGCCGAAGCGCTGTTAGTGACGGGTTTCCCTTACTCTAATTTGCAACATTTAGACCTGTACTTGGCGACTTTGGGCGATATGATTCGTAAGAGTTCGGGCGTGCGTCGTGAAGGCGCGGCGGCGTTAGATTTATGCTATGTCGCCTGTGGTCGTGCCGATGGTTTTTGGGAGTTTGGCTTAAAGCCGTGGGATATCGCTGCGGGTAGTTTGATTGCTCAAGAAGCCGGCGCAATTGTGACCGATGTGTTTGGTGAAGAAAACTGGTTAAACAGTGGTGATATTGTTGCCGCCAGTCCAAAAATCTTAAATCAGATGTTACAAACCTTAGCACCACATCTCGTACACTATCGCTAGACAAATGGGCGCTAGACGACAAGCGGCTGACACGCTATCATCTCGCCCTTACTCTTTGCACCCGTAGCTCAGCTGGATAGAGTACTGCCCTCCGAAGGCAGGGGTCGGACGTTCGAATCGTCTCGGGTGCGCCAGCATACAAAAAATAGGCACTGTTCGCAGTGCCTATTTTTTTATCCGTTTAGGGCGAGCACCAGTTTTGTACTCACCTACACCGTTTAAATCACAATCAAACAAACAATGATTGGTAGCTGTCACCCTAAAAGGGCGACATGCCATGATTTTGGCATTCAATCTAGATGCGCTATCCTTGGTGCTTTTCTAAGTTGGAGCCAAGCATGGCCGCAAGTTTGTTCGCCTTGTTGGATGATATTGCATCGTTGATGGATGATGTCGCTGCGCTATCAAAAGTCGCTGCTCAGAAAACCGCTGGTGTGGCTGGTGATGATCTTGCTGTGGGCGCAAATCAAATGCAGGGGCTGCCGCCACATCGCGAATTGCCAGTGATTTGGCGAATCACCAAAGGCTCTTTACTTAATAAACTTTGGCTATTGATTGCACTATTGGCCATTGCGTATTTCTTACCAGCATTAATTACTGTGTTATTGATTCTTGGTGCTGCCTACTTGGCATTTGAAGGGGCGGAAAAAATCATCGAAAAATTTTTTCCACATGCTCACGATCATGAAGACAGCCCACCTCAAACAGAAGAAGATAAAATCCGTGGAGCCTTGCGCACCGATTTGGTGTTATCCACCGAGTTGATGGTGATTGCTATGGGGGCTGCCGGTGATAGCAGCCTAGGGACAAAAGCCGGTGTGTTATTTGCAGTTGGGATCGGCGTGACCTTCGTGATTTATGGCATCGTGGCGTTGATTATTCGCCTAGATGATATGGGTTTTGCTTTGATGCAGCGTAACAGCGCGACCGCACAACAATTTGGTCGGGTGTTGGTCAACAGTGCGCCCAAAATTCTGCGAGTGTTGGCGGTGGTGGGTACGGTAGCGATGTTCTTGGTCGCAGGTGGAATTGTGGTGCACGATATTCCCGCGATTCACCATGCCGTTGAACCTGTAATACATCTCCTCGGATCAACTCTGACCGAAGCATTAGTCGGCCTTATATTTGGACTGATTTTGGTATCGCTCACAACAGCGTTTAACATGATAAAACGTCGTTTTATTTGATGTGCTGATAGCCCCAGTTTTTATGCTGGGGTTTCAACTCGGGTATAAGCGACGATGTTAATTAAAAAACATTGACCATATTGTCACGATGGATGAGTTCCGGTTCGACCAAATAGCCCAAAATGCTTTCTAATTCACGCGTTGGGCGGCGCATAATCAGACGGGCTTCGTCAGCGCTATAATTCACCAAACCGCGCGCCACTTCCTGTCCTTGTTCATCGACACAAGCCACAACCTCCCCGCGCAAAAATTCGCCTTCTACTGCAGCAACACCAATCGGCAATAAACTCACCGTGCCGCTGGCCACCGCTTTTGCTGCCCCTGCATCCAACACCAGACGACCTGCTAATTGAAGATGATCGGCCAACCACTGTTTGCGCGCTGCAAGACGGGTTGTTGGAGCGACTAATTGGGTGCCGATGGCTTCACCGTCGGCGAGGCGCGACAGCACATTTTCTTCGCGACCACAGGCAATCACGGTTGCTGCACCAGAACGGGCGGCGCGTTTAGCGGCGATGATTTTGGTCAACATACCGCCAGTCCCCACGCTGGATCCTGCTCCACCGGCCATCTCTTCTAAAGCAGGGTCGCCGGCTTCGGCTTCGTGAACGAAAGTGGCATCAGGATATTTGCGAGGGTCAGCGGTATATAGCCCTTGTTGATCGGTCAGGATAATCAGCGCATCGGCCTCAATTAGATTGGTCACCAACGCACCCAACGTGTCATTGTCCCCAAAGCGAATCTCCGAGGTCACCACGGTATCGTTCTCATTGATGATGGGTACCACATTCATTTTTAACAGCGTGGTTAAAGTAGAACGGGCGTTGAGATAACGGGTGCGGTCGGCGAGGTCTTCATGGGTCAGTAAAATTTGTGCTGTTTTTAAGCCATAGCTTCGAAAGGCGGTTTCATAGGCTTGTGCCAATCCCATTTGTCCCACCGCTGCAGCAGCTTGCAATTCATGAACGGCTTTTGGTCGCGCACTAAAGCCAAGTCGTTGTAATCCCTCGGCAATCGCACCAGATGACACCAGTACCACCTCTTTACCACGGCGCACTAAGTCGGCAATTTCCGCTGCCCAACGATTCAGGGCTTGATGATCGAGCCCTCGACCATCATTTGTCACCAAACTGGAACCAACCTTAATCACAATACGCTGGCTGGCATGAATAAGCGATTGCATGTTGTAGATTCTTTCGCAAAATAGATGCGGCGGATTATAAACGCAGTGCCGGTATGGCCAAAAATTAAGCCAGTTTTAAGCCATCTTGCGGCATGATGGTTGCACGTAATCTATCCCTTAGCCTTACCTTTAGGAGAATGACATGGGTTTGTTTGATATGTTCAAAAGCGATTCTGGTGACCAGATGACGCCTCATTTGGCTTTTGCCACTTCGCTGTTGTACATGATCGCCGCTGATGGCGAATTTGATAACGAAGAAATTGGTCATTTGCTGTCCGTTTTGGGCGGGGAAGAAAGCGGCGGCTCGATTGGTGTGGGGGCCAATAACCGTGCCTTGTTGGACTCAGCCCAGCGTTACGTGCGTAAGCACAGCATCGACGAGTTTATCCGCGAAGCGGCGCCTTTGCTGTCTGATGCCCAAAAGATGTGTATTTTGGTCAACCTGATTGATTCTTCCTTGGCCGACGGTCAACCAGAACCAGAAGAACAAGTAATGTTTGGTAAGTTCTTGGCTGGTTTTGGTATCAGCGAAGAGCGTTTCCGCCCCTTCTTTGAAGTCATTCTGCTGAAGAACGATCGCTCGGTGTTCACGAATGCCAATCACCCGAAAAACGCCCCCGGTTTCCAAGTGACCTTGCCGCGTTAATCTAAAAGCTGGCTGTGGGGTGGGGCAATCAACCACTCCACCCGGCTTTGCATCGCCCGATTTAGCCTCACCTCACCATTCCCCTCTACCAGCAAGACCCCCGCAACCCCAAATCGCTGTGCGTAATTGATGATCTGTGCCGGCGCACTGAAATAAATCGGTTTACTCGCCACATCCGAGTGCAACCCAACATGCTTCCCACCACTGATTAACACAGTGGCTGACTGGCGTTGGCAAGTGCTATAGCCAGTTTTTGGCAGAATCAAATGGCAATAACGTTGGTTTTGATAAACGAAATAGCGTTGATAATCGCCAGACGTCCCAATCGCCTCGCCATCCGCCAAACTTACCACCGCCATTGCCACCCCTTGCCGTGGGTGTTGAATACCGACCCGCCACGGCTGCTTAGGCGCTTTTTGTCCCATTGCCAAAATATTGCCGCCGATATTGATTAAGGCGTGTTCTACCTGATGCTGGCGCAGTATCTGTGCTACCCGATCTAGCGCCCATCCTTTTGCCATTCCACCAAAATCGAGCGCGATACGGGCTTGGCGGCTGTGGGCTTGATTGCCATTGAGTTCAATCGCCTGTGTTGAGGGTGGGGGACTGAGCAA
>NZ_JBSQVP010000006.1:0-53120 GCF_055136605.1 Aquaspirillum sp.
TAACAAGCGAATAATTTTTATAGAGTCGTTATAGAGTGTGCTTTTTTCTCAAAAAACGGCCCCTCATCAGAGGAGCCGTTTTCTAATTTTTTAAGTCAATTTCCCACTTAACTATCTGTTTCAGCCTCTGGCACCGCTGGCGGTGCGAGTTCGGGGGCGGGGATGCTATAACCACATTCCTTCTGCGGACACACCTTTTCCGTACCACGCCGCTTCGTCGTTTTCACCGTTAACACCGGCCATTGACACTGCGGACACGTTTCAGCAATCGGCGGGTTCCACGTTGCGTAATTACACTTCGGATAGGTATTACACGAATAGAACAACTTACCATAACGGCTCTTCCGCTCGATCAAATGCCCCTCTTTACAGACCGGACACACCACCCCCGTATCACGCGGCTTTTCCAACGGCTCGATATGCTTACACTTCGGATAATTGGCACAGCCAATAAACTTCCCATACCGCCCCGTTTTCACCACCAACTGCCCACCACACGCCGGACAATCACGCCCCTCAATCACCTGTGGCGTCTCTGGCACAGCGGCAGCGGCCTCTTCAGCGGTTTCACCTAAATTGCGGGTGTAGTCACATTCAGGATAGCCCGTACAACCAATAAAACGACCACGCTTACCAAAACGGATATTCAACGGTTTGCTACATTTTGGACATGCCTCGTCCAACAATTCCGTTGTCACCTCAGCGCGTGAAAGCCCTTCTTTTTCTTGCAACTGCTTATGAAAACCTTTCCAGAACCCCTCTAACACCGGCACCCACTGCCGTTTACCAGTGGAAACATCGTCTAGTTGGTTTTCTAACTTCGCCGTGAAGTCATAGTCAACATATTGCTGAAAATGCTCAGTCAAAAATTTATTGACCACCTCGCCAGTATCAGTCGGGACAAAACGCTTTTTATCGAGCGTGACATACTCACGATCTTTTAAGGTCTTGATAATAGAGGCATAAGTCGAAGGGCGGCCAATACCAAATTCTTCCAACGCCTTCACCAAACTCGCTTCGGAAAAACGCGGCGGGGGTTGAGTAAAGTGTTGCTCACCTTCGATTTTATCGACAGGCAGCGCATCACCGACTTCCAAAACCGGCAATTTCGCTTCGCCGTCATCGTCAGCATCATCAAGGCCTTCTTGATACACCGCGATAAACCCCGGGAAAACCAACACTTGTCCATTAGCGCGGAATACCCCTTCACCAACGGCAATATCCACCGCCGTGGTGTCATACTTCGCTGGGGCCATCTGACAGGCTACCGTCCGTTTCCATACCATTTCATACAGCTTGAATTGATCGGCAGTTAAAAACGGTTTGACCTGTTCAGGCGTGCGGAAGATCGACGTCGGGCGGATGGCTTCGTGGGCTTCTTGTGCGTTCTTCGCCTTATTTGTAAAAGTCACCGCCGCTTTGGGTAAATAATCTGCTGCGAAATGTTCACCGATATAGTGACGAATCTCCGCCACAGCCTCGTTAGCCAACGCCACCGAGTCAGTCCGCATATAGGTAATTAAACCCACCGTACCTTGCCCAACATCCACCCCTTCATACAGCTGTTGTGCTGTCCGCATGGTGCGGTCGGTGGTCATCGATAACTTACGCACCGCCTCTTGTTGCAAAGTTGACGTGGTAAAAGGCGGCGCGGCCTTGCGCGTTTTCTTTTTCTTCTCAACAGCAATCACCTGAGCCGCAGTGTGCTGCGCCAACGCCGAAACAATCGCCTGTTGTTGGTCTTCGTTGGTGATAGAGAACTGTTCGAGTTTTGCGCCTTGGAACTGTGTCAAACGGGCACGGAATTTACTGCGGCCTTTGTGGCTATCAAGGTGGATTGACCAATATTCTTGTGTCACAAAGCTGCGGATTTCCGTTTCGCGTTCACAAATCAGCCGCAAAGCAGGGCTTTGTACCCGACCGGCGGACAAACCACGGCGAATTTTTTTCCACAGCAAGGGCGATAAATTGAAACCCACTAAATAATCTAGGGCACGGCGTGCTTGTTGTGCGTTGACCAAATCGAGCGAAATCTGTCGCGGATTGGCTACGGCATCGAGCACCGCATTTTTTGTAATCTCGTGGAACACCACACGCTGCGCGGTTTTATCTTTTAAAAGCTTTTTATTCTTGAGAATTTCTAGCAAATGCCAAGAAATCGCCTCCCCCTCGCGGTCGGGGTCAGTCGCAAGATAAATATGCTGTGCCTCACGCACAGCAGCAGCAATCGCATCAACGTGTTTACTGTTTTTAGCGATGATCTGGTACTTCATGGCGAAATCTTTATCCGGATCTACTGCGCCATTTTTTGGCACTAAATCACGGATATGGCCATAAGAAGCCAGAATCTCGAAGTCTGGCCCCAGATATTTTTTCAGGGTCTTCGCTTTAGAGGGCGATTCGACAATGAGCAGATTGGCAGGCATGGCGATTGGGTCACATCCTAATGGGGAATAAAGCTGCAAGGGGCAAAAAGACGCCCCCACAGTGAGGGGGCGTCAGCACACCAAACAAGTCGAAAAGCCCGCGATGTTATGCGCTTGTGTGGGCTACTGCAATGCCAGCAATGCACTGTCAGCATCGGTTAGGACATCGGCAATCAGTATATCGAGCTCAGTGGCCAAGCTCCAAAGTACCGTCACCACCGTTAATTTCAAGACTTGTAGATCAATTGCACCAGCAGGTAAGGCCATCAAACGGTCTAACACCAACTCACGGACCGATCCAGTGCAAACACCCTGTTGTTGTAGAAATAAAAGAAAGCCTTGGCAATCTAAAGGTAAATGTTCGGCTTCTTGTGGGCTAAGACAACGGAAGCTACCCGCGCTTTCGTGCCATGTGTCTTCAGCAAGCACATGGGCAGCACGTGCGGTTTCGAGACCCTGCAACCAAAGCAAGGCATCACTGACTTCATCATCATCAAACCCCGCCGCCATTAAGCGTCTGCTCAAAGCAGCCGGCTGCGGGCAAGCATCAAGATCACGATAAGAATCAACAAGATAAGCAAGAACTTCATACATAATAGCGGTCTCCACCTTTATGATTGATACAATTAACATCCGGTTGCAACGCTAACATTCGCTTAAGCGTTGATAACGGCCTCCCGGTAAAGTGGCAACACGGCCTTCTAGTTCAAGCGATAACAGCGTGGCGCAGACCTCATCGGGTGTCAAGCCAGACAATTCAATCAACTGATCCAAGTCCATTGGCCCCGCCACCAACAAATCTAACAGCGGATGACTGGCACCAGCATGCTCACCTTGTGTTGCATCCGCATGTCTTGGCAAAACAACCGAGGGCCGCGCCCAGCCGAGGGTGGTTAAGATATCCTCTACCGACTCCACCAACGCCGCCCCTTCACGCAATAATTGATGACAACCTTTGGCCTGTGGATTATGAATTGACCCCGGCACGGCCATCACTTCACGACCATATTCCGCTGCCAAACGTGCAGTGATTAAAGAGCCACTTTCAACATTGGCTTCCACCACCATACAACCATGGCACAAACCGGCAATAATGCGATTCCGACGTGGAAAATGGGCCGGTAACGGTGGCGTGCCGAGGGAAAATTCACTGAGTAACAACCCCTGCTCTGCAATTTGATGTGCTAAAGCACGGTGTTGAGCGGGATACACGCGATCAATGCCGGTGCCAATCACAGCAATGGTGCTGCCCTTACTACGCAGTGCACCACGATGGGCACTGGCATCGACCCCTGCCGCCAAACCACTGATGATGGTAAACCCCGCTTGACCCAGCTCATACGCCAATTGTTCCGCATCACGCCGCCCCTGACTGGTGGCTTGGCGACTGCCCACCACCGCACATAAGGGACGCTGTAGCAGCTCTAGCCGCCCTTGGGCATACAATAACAGCGGCGGCGAAGGTATCTCATGCAATAAGGCGGGATAGTTTTCCTCATCACAACACAACAACTGCCGCCCTTGGCCTTGTTGCAACCACGCGGCAGAGCGTTGTCGTAAATCGCTGCTATCGGTTTCGGTGATAGCCTGTGCCAATTTCGCCCCTAAACACGCACTCACACGGGCCGACTCAGCCTGATACAACGCCACAACATCAGAAAAAGCGGTACAGGCTTTACTCCATGCGCCATACCCAAAGTTGGGGACTTGTATGAGATGCAACCAAGCATGATGTTGAAGGCTCAGTTCCGACATAGAGGCTCCTAAAAACGATAGCAGAATTGGGCTTGCCACTTGAGGCTAGAGCTATAATGCACGCCAATAGACGATGGCTCACATCACGCATCATGCCAAATAGAAATTATGCGCAAGCCAGCCAACCATGTCAAAAACATAAAGACCGTTTTACAGAAAGTGAATAACCATGGCTTTACTTCCGATTTTGCACTACCCCGATCCACGCCTACACACCGTCGCAGCACCGGTCAAAGAAGTCACCGATGAGATTCGCCGTTTACTCGACGATATGCTGGAAACCATGTACGAAGCGCAGGGTGTCGGCCTCGCAGCAACACAGGTCAATGTGCATCAACGTATCGTGGTGATTGATGTGTCAGAAAAACACGATGCCCCTTTAGTTCTGATCAATCCAGAAATCGTTGCCAGCAATGGTGAGCCGGTGGTGGGCGAGGAAGGGTGTTTGTCGGTGCCGGGTATTTTTGACAAAGTCGAACGAGCACCGAAAGTCACCGTACAAGCCTTGGGCCGTGATGGGCAGTCCTATCAACTCGACGCAGATGGTTTGCTGGCCGTGTGTATCCAACATGAAATTGACCATTTAAATGGCAAAGTATTTGTGGAACATCTATCGAGCCTGAAGCAAAACCGCATCAAAAATAAACTGAAAAAACGTGAACGGCAGAATATGTGATGAGACTGATTTTTGCAGGAACCCCCGAATTTGCCGCACAAGCCCTCGCTGCCCTGATTCAGGCTGGGCATGATATTGCGTTGGTGCTCACCCAACCCGACCGTCCAGCTGGACGGGGGATGAAACTCAAGCCCAGCCCAGTCAAAGTGTTAGCACTGGAACATGGGCTACGGGTGGAGCAACCACTCAGTTTAAAACACGCCGACGCACAAGCCATGCTGCAACAGGTGGAGGCAGAGTTGATGGTCGTTGCGGCCTATGGTTTGTTATTACCGCAGGCAGTATTGGACATTCCAGCACGAGGTTGTCTCAATATCCATGCCTCTTTGCTACCACGCTGGCGCGGTGCCGCACCTATTCAACGTGCGCTGTTGGCTGGCGATGCCGAAACGGGTATCACCATTATGCAAATGGATGCTGGATTAGACACCGGCGCGATCCGTTCTTTACATCGCTTGCCGATTGCGGCCGATGACACCGCCGCCAGCTTGCATGACAAATTGGCCCAATTAGGGGCAGAAGCGATTGTGGCAGCGTTGGCAACACTTGACCAATTACCCACCATCGCTCAGCCCAGCGAAGGCGTCACCTACGCGCATAAATTAGAAAAAGCCGAAGCCGAAATTGATTGGCAGCAACAAGCAGCCTGTGTGGTACGGCGCATTTTGGCCTATCACCCCGTACCGGGCGCTTTTAGCCAATGGCAAGGTCAAGGGCTGAAAGTGTGGCGTGCCAGCATCGTCAATCACAACAGCCCAGCGACCACACACACCCCAGCCGGCACTGTTTGCCAGCTCACCCCAGAAGGGGCAGTGGTGCAATGTGGACAAGGCCAAGTGTGCTTAGAGGAATTACAACTGGCTGGCGGTAAACGACTCAGTGGCCGTGAATTTTTTGCTGGCCGTACACAGTGGATCGGGACAATATTAGGCGCCACCCCCGCTTAATACGCCCCTTCACGCCGTAGCACGACTTTGATGGTTTTTAACAAAATCGCTAAGTCGTGCCACAAACTCCAATTGCGGACATACCAAGCGTCGAGTTCCACGCGGCGTTGGAATGGCAAGCGATTCCGCCCACTGACCTGCCACAAGCCAGTCATCCCGGGGCGGGTTTCAAGGTAATAAGCCAAGTTTTCACCAAAACGCGGCATTTCTTCGGTCATAATCGGACGCGGGCCCACCAAGCTCATTTCCCCGCGCAAAACATTCCACAACTGAGGCAGCTCATCCAAACTGGTGCGCCGCAAGAAATGGCCAATACCGGTAATACGGGGGTCATGTTTAAGCTTGCGGAAGGTATCGAATTCTTCTCGTGCAACAGGGTCACGCACCAGCAGCTCTTGTAATAAACGGTCAGCATCCACCCGCATACTGCGAAATTTGTAACAGGTAAACAATTCCCCATTGCGACCGACCCGTGGCTGACCAAAAAAAGCCGGCCCCCCATCACGCCGCGTCAACCACGCCACCACGATAAAAAACGGCGACAACGACAACAATAGCAATGCCGCCACCACCATATCAAAGCCGCGTTTGACAGCAATCGCTTGTGGGTTGAGCAGATTATTCCGTGCCCGCAATAGCAACACATCGTGGCTAAAAAAATGTTGCGTTTCCATGCCCACCAAAGGTAGGCCAGCGGTGGAAGGGACCAGATGTAAACCGGGCATGATAAACCCAAGCTCTGCCACCAATGCCGCATGTTGCTCTAAAGCAGGGGATTCCAACGCAATCACCAAATGGGCATGCGGATGTGCACGCGCCCATTGCAATACCTCTTGCGCGCTCGCAGAAAATACTGGCAAATCGGTTTCTGGTGGAATATCACAACTCAAATCATCCAAGCAGACAAAACCGCGAATATCAAAACCCAACAAGGGCTCACTTTGTAGCGCAGCACACGCATCCGCGGCCAATTGGCCACTGCCAATCACTAAAGTGGGGCGTTGCCAACGCCGTAAGCGCATCAGCAGACTTTTTAACAATAAGCGACCCAGCGGAATCGCAACACAGGCCATACACCAGCCCACTAACCAAACCGTACGTGAGAACGGCCATTTCGCTAGCAACACCGTCACGCCATTGAGCAAGGCCAAGGCAATCACAATCCGAACCACCTCACCGGTTTCCGCCCAAAACGGTTTGCGGCGGTTGTAATGCCCGCGCCACCACAGGGTATGAATGGCAATCCCGATAAAGGCCAAGAAGGTATAAAACTGATGCACCCCCCCGTCTTGCCACCATTCAGGAAAATTGTGCCAATCAATCACAGGCCGCATCAACAACACCAACAGGCCACAGAGAAAAGCAAACAATAAAGCGCAGGCATCTATTACCGGCAACAGATAAGCCGCACGCGGAGGACGAGCCGCCCATAACGGAATCGGCAGGGCAGAAAGAGAAGGAAAAGAGGACATAAAACCAATGGTAACAAAAACGCTTTTACATCGGTCAATGTCACAACGGCAATATTCCATTAAACTACAACTTTGGTGAAAACAAAGAGGGCCGCCCCAATTGAACACGCCACGCTATTTGCAACATATATTGCGCACACTATTGGCTTTTTTCGTTCTTATTGGTCTCTCTGCTTGCCAAAATGAAACCACATTGCGGATTGGTGCCAATACTTGGCTAGGCTATGAACCGCTGTTTTTGGCACGACAACAACAAACCCTGCCGCAAGGGGTATCGTTACATGAATATCCCACCACCGCTGAAACACTGCGCGCATTCCGCAACCGCAATTTAGACGTAGCCGCGCTGACACTCGATGAAGCAGTGCCGCTGCTCTTAGACGACAATCAAGCGGCGATTGCGCTGGTATTGAGTCACTCTCATGGCGCAGATGCGTTGTTAGGACAACCTGAACTCAAACACGTAACCGATTTACGCGGCAAAGTGGTCGGTGCCGATAGCCTGACCCTCGGCGCTTATATGCTTGGTCGTGCACTGGAACTATCGGGCATGGATAAAAAAGAAGTACAGATTCGCTCGGTTTCACTGGAGCAACAGGAAGCCAGTTTTCTCAATCGTGAGATTGATGGCTTGGTGACATTCGAGCCGATTTTGTCGCGCTTACAACGTCAAGGTGCCAAGGTGTTATTCGATAGCCGCTCGCTGCCAAATGAAATCCTCGACGTATTAATTGTCCGGCCACAACAATTAAACAAAAGCCAACGCCGGCAATTACGCGAGTTGGTCAAGGTTTGGTTTGAACACACGGAAACACTGGTCACACAACAAGACACGGCAATGCAGTTGGTAATGACACGACAAAATCTATATAACAACGAACTGCAACACGCCCTGACCTTGCTACGTTTTTATGATCGTGAAGAAAATCAGCGTCTGTTAGCAGGGCCAGACAGCCCGCAACTGCGCCGTACCATTGACAATATCGCCCAAACGCTACATCGGCTGGGCCTGCGCCCCGCCACCACCATTCCACCACAACAGCCCCTCTTTACCTCAATAGGGATGGAATAACGATGCCTTCACCATCGCGTTTTTCTCTACCTGCCCCGCGTTATCCGTTACACACGCTTGCGCCGTTGTTGGGGTTTTTAATGATTACGCTGCTGTTATTGCTGTCCTTGGGAAGTAGTCTGCTGCTGGCGCATCGTGATATTGAACAAAAGGGACGCGCGGCGGTACTCAACGAGTTGGATCGCATTCATGCAGCACTTGGTGAACGTTTGTTAGAGGGTGATTTGCCTTATGTGAGGCGTGTCATTCTGTCGATGAGCAGTGAACCGCATATCCTCAATTTATTGGTCTTAGACCGCCACAACGTGGTGCAAGTCGGTAATCGACAAGAATGGAACGGCAAGGGGGTGAATGAATTAGGCTTTGAAGTCAATTTACCTCGGTTGGAACATGCCAAGAAACATGAAATCAGTGATGTCAGTTTTTCTTCCGATTTGAATGTGGTGTATGCCTATGCAGGTATTCGACTCGGACAAAGCGACAATGCCCTGCGCTCGGCGCATATCGGCACCTTATTTTTACGCTACGACCTTGCGGCAGATAAACGCAAAGCATGGCAAATGGCCATGCAACAGGGCTTGGCCTCGTGGCTGGTGTTGGTTGTTTTGTCTGGCATCATTTTTTTATTGTTCCGCCGTTATATCAGCAAACGGTTGGCCTATTTGATGTCAGTCGTAGATCGGCTGCGTAAAGGGGAAGCCAATGCTCGCGCTCATCTACTTGGTAAAGATGAGATTGCCCAACTCGGTGCCTCATTGGATGAAATGGCCGATCATCTGTTGGCCAATCAAGCCGAACTGGAACGACAACAGGCGGAAATTCTCGCCACCTCGGCCCGTTATCAAACCTTATTCGCTGCCAGTCGTGATGGTCTGATTTTGCTCGACCGCGACAATCACATCATCGACGTGAACCCCAGCCTGTGCCAACTGTTTCAACTCGACAAAAACCAACTCACGGGCAGCCTCTGCCAAAGCTGGCTGGCTAATGAGATGGATAGTATGTTGCGCCAGCGTTTAAATTCACTGTTAAGCCAAGTAGGACAAGCCAACCAAGAAATTGAACTGGTCTTGGATAATCGACAGGGGGGCCGCTGTGAAGTCGCCGTGCGTTTTTTCCCCTATGTGCAGGGGGATTCTGTCCGTGGGACATGGTGTGTACTGCGGGACATCAGTGAACGGCGAGCACAGGAACGGCGAATGCGTTATTTGGCCGAACACGATGAACTCACCGGCTTGGCCAATCGTCCTGCTTTTTTGGACAGTTTGGCCAGTATCGTGCAGCAAGCCGCAGCCCGCCAACGGCACCTCAGCCTGTTGTTTGTCGATCTCGACCGTTTTAAGCAAGTCAATGACACCCTCGGTCACGCCATAGGTGATCTGCTGCTCAAAGCCGTCGCCGAGCGAATTAGCCATTTTTTAGGTGAAAATGGCTTTGCGGCGCGGCAAGGGGGTGATGAATTTTTATTATGTCTGCCGGAATATGATGCACAACAGGCAGAACAATATGCAGTGATTTTGGCACACGAACTGTCACAACCTTATCGGATTGCCGATTACACCCTCAATCTCACCCCGAGTATTGGCATTTGTGCCTATCCAGAACATGCCGAAGAACCAGATGAGTTGATTCGTTATGCCGATGTGGCGATGTATCAAGCCAAACTGGAAGGGCGCAATGCTTGTCGTGTCTTCTCCCATCAACTACGGCAACGGATGACCGAGCGTCTAGCCTTGGAAAATGGCCTACGCGAAGCGATTAGCAAAAAACAGTTTTTCTTGGTCTATCAACCGCAGCTGGGCGTCGCCGAACAACGGGTGATTGGAGTCGAAGTGTTATTACGCTGGCAACATCCTCACCTCGGTTTAGTGCCACCGATGCGCTTTATTCCAGTTGCCGAAGAAACCGGCCTTATCCATCAAATTGGTGATTGGGTGTTGGAAGAAACCTGCCGCCAACTGGCGCAATGGCAGCAAGAAGGCATCACCTTGTCTGCTGCTGTCAATTTGTCGGCAGTGCAATTCAGCGATGCCAATTTAGTCGATCGCGTGTCAGAGCTAATTCAACATTATCAGTTAAATCCCGAGCGGCTAGAGCTCGAACTCACCGAAAGTATGTTAATGGGTGACATTGAGCAGGCAATTCGCACCCTGCAACAATTGGCGGGATTGGGCGTAAAACTGTCGATTGATGATTTCGGGACAGGTTATTCTAGCCTCAGCTATATCAAACGCTTGCCAATTAACCAGCTCAAAATCGACCGTTCTTTTGTGATTGACCTCGAAACCGACCCCCACGCCCGCGCCATTGCTGAAACGGTATTGGCAATGGCGAGAACGCTAGGATTAGAAGTGGTGGCAGAGGGCGTCGAAAACGTCAAACAAGCCGCCTTCTTGCGTGAACATGGCTGCCAAATTTTGCAAGGCTATTGGCTTTCCCGTCCCTTGCCTATCGCAGAATTTGCACCGTGGCTCACACGGCCACTGCCCAGTTGGGATGATTAACCGCCGCCCTCAGCTAAAGCGTATGGTAGGGCGGATAAGCGCAGCGCATCCGCCAAATCAATACAGCCTAAAAACGCAGATGCCTACTACCAGACAGCGAAGTATGGTAGGGCGGATAAGCACAGCGCATCCGCCAAATCAATAGCAGCAAAAAGCCGCTTCTTGCCAATCCTGTCATTTGAGAGAAAAATAGTCTTCTTTGCGTTGCACAACGCGCCTCTATTATTGCTGCGGAATTCTTATGCACGAAAACAACACTTGGTCTGGTCGCTTTAACGAACCAGTCAGCGAATTAGTCAAAACCTATACGGCCTCGGTGTCTTTCGACCAACGGATGGCAGAATGTGATATTCAGGGCTCTTTAGCCCATGCTCAAATGCTCAATCGCGCTAAAGTGCTGTCGGACGAGGATTTAGCGGCAATTCAACAAGGCATGGCAGAACTGTTAAACGAAATTCGCAGCGGACAGTTCGAATGGCGTGTCGATTTAGAAGATGTTCACATGAACATCGAAAAACGCCTGACTGACAAAATTGGCGATGCTGGCAAGCGTTTACACACCGGCCGCAGCCGCAACGACCAAGTGGCCACCGATATTCGCCTCTATTTGCGCGGCGCTATCGACACTATCAGCCAATTATTGCGCGACTTGCAACGTGCACTGTTAGAACTGGCGGCCCCCCACGCAGCCACCGTCATGCCCGGTTTCACCCACCTCCAAGTGGCACAACCCGTTACCTTCGGCCATCACCTATTGGCCTATGTTGAAATGCTAGCGCGGGATGAAGAACGGATGTTGGATTGCCGCAAACGGGTTAATCGTTTGCCCTTAGGCGCGGCGGCACTGGCTGGCACAACTTTCCCGATTGACCGCCAGTACACCGCCCAATTATTAGGGTTTGATGATGTCTGCCAAAACTCTTTGGATGCAGTGAGTGATCGTGACTTTGCCATCGAATTCACCGCAGCGGCCAGCTTGGTGATGGTGCATTTATCGCGCTTGTCAGAAGAACTGATTTTGTGGATGAGCCCCCGCGTTGGCTTTATTGATATTGCCGACCGTTTCTGCACCGGCAGTTCGATCATGCCGCAGAAGAAAAACCCCGACGTGCCGGAATTAGTCCGTGGTAAAAGCGGTCGTGTTACAGGGCATTTAATCGCTTTGTTAATGTTAATGAAGTCACAACCGCTGGCATATAACAAAGACAACCAAGAAGACAAAGAACCGCTGTTCGATACCATCGACACGCTGATTGACACCTTGCGTATCTACGCTGACATGATGCGTGGCATCACGGTCAAAGCCGATGCAATGCGGAGTGCGGTGTTGCAAGGCTTCGCCACTGCCACCGATTTGGCTGATTATTTGGTCAAAAAAGGACTGCCATTCCGCGACAGTCACGAGGTGGTTGCACGGGCAGTGCGTCATGCCGAACAAGCGGGGTGTGATTTAGCGGATTTACCCCTTGAAGTCTTGCAGCAATTCTCCAGCCAAATTGAACAAGATGTGTATCACGTCTTAACACCAGAGGGTTCTTTGGCACAACGCGATCACCTCGGCGGCACCGCGCCCGCACAGGTACAAGCGCAAATCGCCCGCCATCAAGCGCGTTTAGGTGAAGCATAATGGCGGTTGAGACAGATCTGATTTGGCAATCGATTCGGCAAGAAGTCAGCACAGCAGCGGCAGAAGAACCGCTGTTGGCGAGTTTTTTGCACATGACCGTGTTGAGGCATAGCAGCTTTCAAGATGTGTTAGCGTTTCATTTATCCAGCAAACTGATCTGTCATGTCATGGATGGCCGCGCCTTGCTCGAGCTGTTTCAGGAAACTTATCAAAGTTATCCCGAACTGGTGGATATTGCGCGTGCCGATATTCGCGCCCACTACGAGCGCGACCCTGCTTGTGGCAATTACTCGACACCGTTTTTGTTTTTCAAAGGCTTTCACGCCATTCAGTGCTATCGCATTACCCATTGCCTCTGGCAACAAGGCCGCAAAACGCTGGCCTTGTTTCTACAAAACCGCATTTCAGAAATGAGTGGGGTGGATATTCACCCTGCTGCCAAAATTGGACGGGGTGTGATGCTCGACCACGGCACTGGTTTTGTGGTGGGAGAAACGGCAGTGATTGGCGATGATGTGTCGATTTTGCATGGTGTCACCCTCGGCGGATCGGGAAAACAAGGCGGAGATCGACACCCAAAAATCGGTTCTGGGGTGTTAATTGGGGCTGGTGCAAAAATTCTTGGCAATATCCGTGTCGGCGATGGCGCCAAAATTGGCGCGGGTAGTGTTGTACTTGAAGATGTCCCTGCTCATTGCACAGCAGCAGGGGTGCCAGCACGCATTGTGGGACACAGCTGCCAAGAAGCCATACCGGCCTTTGACATGGATCATCGTGTTTAACTGTCGAAAACGCCATCAAGCCAGAGACTTGCGCTACAATTAGCCTCTTTTTTACAGCCACAGCCTTAGACCGCTGTGGCTGTTTTTTCACCTCTGTGACGGTAGTTTTACATGTTCATCCTGCAATCTCTTGCTAGCCATACCTTGCTCAATGTTCTCAATGGGCGCAATCTCAGTGACCAACTGCACAGCACTCAGGCACAACATCCTGAACTTTCTGGAGCAGAACGCGCCGCCCTATTAGACCTTTGCTATGGTACGTTGCGGCATTATGGTTGGTTGCAGGCAACATTAGCCCGACTGTTGAAAACGCCATTGGCAGATCGTTTTGTCGATACCCTGCTCAGCGTGGCTATTTATCAACTGGTTCACACCCGCGCCGCCCAACATGCCATTGTCGATCACGCAGTGCGCGCTGCCACCCAACATGAAAACGGTAAATTCAAATCGTTGGTGAATGCCGTGTTGCGGCAGTTTCTACGGCAACGTGAGACTTTGGAAGCCGAATTAGCCCGCGATACCGTCGCCTTTTGGAATCACCCAGACTGGTGGATTGCCGAATTACGCAGCCAATATCCCAAAGACTGGAAAGCCATTTTAAAAGCCAGCAACGAACATCCGCCGATGAGCCTGCGGGTGAATCTGCGCCAACAGACAGCAGCCGACTATTTACAACAGCTAGAACAAGCAGAATTGGCTGCCAGTTTGGTACCGTTGCCGGTACGTCAAGGTGAGGCACCGCTGGCCATTCGTCTCACCAAACCAGTGAACGTCGATAAATTACCCGGCTTTTTTGCTGGCAGTTGTTCGGTACAAGACATCGGCGCACAACTGGCCGCCGACTACCTCGATTGTCAGGAAGGGATGCGGGTATTGGATGCCTGTGCCGCCCCCGGGGGAAAAACCTGCCATTTACTGGAACAATATCAGCTCGATCTACTGGCCCTCGACCATGACGCACAGCGTTTGCGCCGTGTCGAACAAAACCTACAACGCTTGCAGCTACACGCCAAGTGTCAGGTAGCAGATGCGGCTGAGACCAAAAAATGGTGGGATGGTAAGGCGTTCGACCGCATTTTGGCCGATGTGCCGTGTTCAGCGTCTGGTGTGGTGCGCCGCCATCCTGATGTGAAATGGAACCGTCGTAAAACCGATATTCGTCAATTTGCCCAACAACAGGCGAAGTTGATTGATGCACTATGGCCAACCTTGGCCAACGGCGGCAAGATGTTATATGCCACTTGTTCGATTTTCCGCAGTGAAAACGAGCAACAAATTGAACAGTTTTTACAGCGCCATCGTGATGCAAACTTAGTCTGGCAACATGCTGTTTTGCCGACCAGTCACCATGATGGCTTTTTCTACGCACTATTACAGAAAAACGGATAAAGCCTTCTCTCCATGCAAGCCGTGTTCTCCTTGATGCGCCTCGGTTTATTGTGCGCTTGTTTGATCAGTCCATGGGCACAAGCCGAGCCTCGTGGTGCACAAGCACGCGTGGCCTCTGCCGAGTTGGTCGAAGGAGCATTAGCGGTCAACACCCGCTTTACGGTGCATCTTAATCCAACCTTGTTAGATGCGTTAGAACAAGGCGTGCCCCTGACTTTTCGCTTAGATTTTGAATTAACTCGTCCACGCAGCTATGCACTGTGGCGGCGTCTTGCCGATTGGTTCGAACCGACCGCGCAAATTTATTACAAGCTGAGTTATCTCTCTTTGACACAACAATATCGCATCAGCAGTGGCGGGTTATATCAAAATCACCTCACGCTCAACGATGCGCTAGCCAGTATCGGGGGGATTCGGGGTTGGCGTGTTTTACCACGCGAGGCAGTAGGCAAGGCGAAAATCCAAGATTTCAGTGGCCGTGTTCGCTTGGTATTAGATCGGTCGCAACTGCCACGCCCGTTCCAACTCAATATTATGAACTCGCAAGAATGGGTATTGGATTCAGAGTGGGTGAATCTCGCCTTGCTCGATAATGCTGAACGTGGGAGCGAGAAATAATGCGTTATTGGCTATTAGCACTCGCCTCGCTTGGCACGTTGCTGTTGTATCTATTGGCAATGGCCAGTGGTAGCACGTCGCGTTTTGCCGATTGGTATTGGGAGCTGTTTGCGCTCAATGGTTTATTACTGGTTGGGCTAGGCACGATTATTGGCCGGCAACTTTGGCAACTGCGACTTGAAATTAAAGAACGGGTCTTTGGTGCCAAACTGACACGGCGGATGGTCACCATGTTTGCCTTGGTCAGTGTCTTACCCGGTATTTTATTGTTTACGGTATCGGTGTTATTTCTTAACCGCAGTATTGAAAGTTGGTTCAATGTTCGCGTTGAAGCCGCGTTAGACCGTGGCTTAAATCTTGGCCGCAATGCCCTCGATTATCTGCTGGCCGATTTAGCCAATAAAGGCGAATACACCGCCCGCACCTTGGCAGAACAGCCAAGCAGCGGCACCAACTCGGTATTGTTGTTATCGCGTTTGCGTGAACAACTTGGGGTGCAAGAAATTGCAGTCTTTGATGCCAAAGGCCGTTTATTGGCCTTTGCTGGTAATGAAGCCGCTAGCCTCAGCCCCATGCGGCCAACGCCCGAGATGTTAATTAGCGTCCAACACGGCGGTGGCTACCGCGCGATTGAATCTGTCGGCGGCCATGCTTTGGCCCTGCGTGTGGTGTTGCCAATTCAGCCTTTAGGTTGGAATGGTGGCGACCGTAAATTGTTACAACTGCTACACCCTGCCCCACCACAAATTGCCGAAGACGCCCAACTGGTTGAAAACACGCGTGCCGAATATCGCCAGCTCGCGTTATCTCGTGAAGGTTTAAAACAACTATATCGACAAACCCTCACTGTCACCTTGTTGTTGGCTTTGTTCGCAGCAATTGCGCTGGGCATGTTGCTGTCACGGCGTATTTCTGCTCCATTGTCAGACCTTGCCGCCGGTACCCGCGCCGTGGCAAAAGGCGATTTCAGCCGTAAGCACCGCGTACATCGACGCGATGAACTTGGGGTGTTGACTGCCATGTTTAATCGGATGACCAGACAGTTGGCCGAAGCGCGGGCAGATACCGATGCGTCACGGGCGGAAATTGAAGCAAATAAAGCATACTTAGAAAGTATCTTGGGTAATCTGTCGGCGGGGGTGTTGGCGTTCGATGGAGAAAGCCTATTGCGCGCACACAATGTCAGTGCCGAGCGCATTTTAGATGTCGATTTCACGCCCTTGGCAGACTACCCACTGGCCGATTGGCCGGCCTATCAACCGCATCTTGCCCCCGTGGTGGAAATGCTGCTGCAACAAGCCGATGCCCTGCACAGCAACCATGATTGGCAATGTGAGTTACATTACAGTGCCAATCAAGGCGAACGCCTGTTATTAGCACGCGGCACCCGCCTACCCGATAGTCGTGGTCATGGTGTGGTATTGGTATTTGATGACATTACCGAATTGGTGCGTGCACAACGCGATGCAGCATGGGGTGAAGTTGCTAAACGCTTGGCGCATGAAATCCGTAACCCACTTACCCCCATTCAACTCTCGGCAGAACGCTTGCAGATGAAACTGGCAGATAAGTTACAAGCCAGTGATGCCGATATGCTCCAACGCAGTACCGATACCATTGTCAAACAAGTAGCAGCATTAAAGCGGATGGTCGATGCCTTCCGCGATTATGCCCGCGCCCCCAGTGCTAAATTGATTCAACTGGATGTCAATGACCTGCTGCGTGACGTATTAGCGCTGTATGAAGGGTATATCGATGTCCAACTGGCGCTGCACCCACAACCGCTATTTATCTTGGGTGATGCGACTTTATTACGGCAAGTGTTGCATAATTTACTCAGCAACGCGCAAGACGCAATGCTTGACGTTCCCCAGCCAATGCTTCACATTAGCACCAACGAATCACAAAATGCTTGCATCATTATTTTTAATGATAACGGGCCCGGCTTTAATCCCGACATTTTGCCTCGTGCTTTCGAGCCTTATGTCACCAATAAAACCAAAGGGACAGGGCTAGGCTTGGCAGTCGTCAAAAAAATTCTTGAAGAACATCAGGGCAATATCTCCGTCGGGAATCGCTCCGAAGGAGGGGCACAGGTGGTGCTCACGTTGCCCTTATTGGAGACACCATGCGAAGTAGCGACATCTTGATCGTCGATGACGAGATCGGTATTCGAGAACTCTTGTCAGAAATTTTACAAGATGAGGGCTACACCGTCGCCTTGGCGGAAAATGCCGAACTTGCCCGCCAACTACGGGATCAAACACGCCCTGCTTTAGTTTTGCTCGATATTTGGATGCCCGATTGTGACGGTGTCACTTTATTAAAAGAATGGGCAAAATTAGGCCAACTCAATATGCCGGTCATTATGATGAGTGGCCACGCCAGTATTGATACGGCGGTTGAGGCCACCCGTATCGGCGCCTTCGATTTTTTAGAAAAACCGATTGCCCTACAAAAACTGTTGAGCACCATCCAACGGGCACTGAAATATGGCGATATGCAAGGAAAAAAGAGCCTTAACCTCGACCGGCTCGGCAAATCACCCGCCATTTTAGAACTCAAGCGTCAATTAGAACGGGTGGTCAATGTTAAGTCGCCTGTCTTGCTGACTGGTGAACGTGGTGTCGGGTTTGAACTGGTTGCGCGTTTTTTCCATCAAGCCAATACGCCGTGGATCGTCCCGAATAAGTTAGAACAGTTAGCAGATACGCCACTGGAGTTGTTACAAAAAGCCAATGGCGGCGTGTTGTATCTGGCGGAAATTGGCAACTACCCGCGCCGGATTCAACAAGGGTTGTTATTTCTGCTTGGCAAACTCGACCGTTATAACGTGCGTTTAGTGTGTTCGTGTAGCCGGCCACTGCAAGAGCTGTTGATTGATAACGAGTGCGACAACCGTTTATTAACTTCGTTATCGAGCATCATCATTCCTGTGCCCAGTTTGCGCGAACAAGCCGAGGATATTGTTGAGCTGGCCGAACAAATCTTAAATGAAATGATCGAGACCAAGCAGGTGCCCTCACGCCGGTTTAGCACGGCGGCCTTGAACGCCCTGCGGCAGTACGATTGGCCCGGTAATTTAGAACAGCTCAAAAGCATCACCAAGAGCCTTGCCCTCACGGCAGATCAAGACGAAATCACCGTTGAATCGGTCAATAAGGTGTTGTCGCAATTTCGCCAAGAACGGCCCTTGGAAGACAGCCTATTCGACTTTAATTTGCCACTGCGCGAGTTGCGTGAGCAAATTGAACGGCGTTATTTCGAGTATCACATTGCCATTGAAAAAGGCAATATGAGCCGTGTTGCCAATAAAGTTGGGCTGGAGCGTACCCATCTCTACCGCAAGCTGAAACAGCTCGATATCCGTTTTATGCGTAAAAATGCCGAAGAGACCTAACTCGTGGTGGAATTGAGTGACCGTGATCTAAGCCGTTATAGTCGGCATATTTTGTTGGATGAAATTGATATTGTGGGTCAACAGGCGCTGCTTACCTCACGGGTGTTGGTGATTGGTGCCGGTGGCTTGGGCGCTGCCGCTGCGCTCTACCTCGCTGCCGCAGGTGTGGGCACCTTAGTCATCAGTGATGATGACAGTGTTGACCTCACCAATCTACAGCGACAAATCATTCACCAACAATCTCGCCTTGGTTGGAATAAAGCGGAATCTGCTGTTGCTCAGTTGCGTGATATCAACCCCGATATTGCACTGCTGGCCCTGCCGCATCGCTTAGAAGGAGCGGCCTTACTCGAACAGATTCAGTTGGCTGATGTGGTGCTTGATTGCAGCGATAATTTTCCGACTCGTCATCAGATTAACGCCGCCTGTGTTGCCGCCAAAACGCCCTTGGTGTCTGGCGCAGCCGTTCGTTTTCAAGGGCAATTAGCGGTGTTCGACCCCGCCAGCCAAGCCACAACAGGCTGTTATCATTGTCTATTTCCTGCGGAAGGAGACAACCAAGATGGGCCATGTGCTTTGTTTGGCGTGTTTTCACCACTGGTAGGCATTATTGGTTGTAGTCAAGCAGCCGAGGCATTGAAGCTGTTGTTAGGTCTGCCCAGCAAACAACGCGGGCGTTTGGGGCGTTATGATGGGATAGCAGGTGAGTGGCGTTATGTGAACTTACACGCCGATCCCACCTGCCCAATTTGCGGCACTATGCCTTAAGTTTTTCTTCGATCAGTTGGTTGAGCTCGGTGAAATTGGGCACGCCCAAATAGCGTTTCACAATCCGGCCTTCTTTATCAATCAGAATGCTGGTTGGGGTCAGCTGAATCTCACCAAACGCGCGCGCCAACCCACCATCACTGTCTAATGCCACCATAAACGGCAAGCGGTTGGTTTTGACGTATTCGCGCACAAAATTCGGTGGGTCATAACTCATGGCAACCGCAACCGTGGTGTACCCTTTCGCCTCATAAGCCTGATGTGTTTTCACCAAGTCGGGCATTTCTTGGATACAACCGGGACAGCTGGTTGCCCAAAAGTTCACCAGCACCACTTTGCCACGTAACGCAGCAAATTGATGGTTCTCCCCTTCTAAGGTGGTAAAGCTGGCTTGCGGTGCCATTTCTTTATCGGTCAGGGCCAAGCCTACCACCGCCGCCACCACCAGCAGTGCCAGAGCAAGCAGGGCTTTTTTCATTGTGCAACCTCAGTTGTCACCAATAATTGTTCCAACAACTGCCGCATATCGCCTTCAATCGCAATCGCTCGGTCTTGTTTCGCATCGTATAAGACAAACGTAACCTCAGCATCGGCCACCACAGCGCCGGTTTGACTGAGAGACACCACTTGTTTAATCGTACCGCTGCGGCTACCCACCTTGCTAATAAAGGTTTCGACCGTCAACACCTCATTCATATAGGCAGGACGGCGGTAGTTGATATTGATATTAACCACCACAAAGGCGATATCCGATTGCAAAAACGGCTCTAAGCTGTGGTTGCATTCAAAAAAAGCCCAGCGGCCTTCTTCTAAAAATTCCAGATAGCGGGCGTTGTTGACATGGCCATAGACATCTAGGTGATAGCCACGCACTTTGATGTCAATTTGATGTTTTTTTGTCTCACTCATCGGGTGTACTTTCTTTCAATAGCAGGAGATTTGCTTAGTCTTTACTGCCTAACGCATTGAGGGCAATGGGGACAAAACTTTCACGGTCGAGACTGTCTTCACATAGATCGGTCAACACCGAGTGCAGTTCCACTTCAAACCACTGTTGAAAAATATTGGGGGTGCGTTTGGCTGGCCATTCGCTTTCATCTTCAGTCCAATCGGCCAATTCACCTTCAAAAATATCTTGCCAATGTTGTCGAATATAGTCTTTGGCATCCATGACATCTTCCGCCGGCGGAATTAAGAAGGCATTACAATCTTCTCGCAACTGCATCAGCGACGGCGGCGCATCTTGTGGCCATTCCACATCTAACGTGGCCAACCAATCGGCAAACGGCTGTTTCGGTTTTACAATCACCACACTGCGGTTGACTTCATACATCAGAGATTCTCACTTGGTTAATCACGGCCACTGGTCGCGAGCTGGTTTTCTCGGGTAAACGACCACGTCCGGACAATGGTTAAAGTATCGTAGTCGCGGGCCAATTCTTCGGGGAAACGAGAATAGGGAGCAGCCAGTTTAACAATGTTTTTCGCAGCTTCGTCTAGCACATCTTCACCCGAACTGCGGTCGATTTTGACACGGGCAAGACTGCCATCGGCGCGAATCTCTACACTCAAAATCAAACTGCCGTAAATCGCTTGATCGCGGGCTGCCTGTGGATAGTTCAAATTTCCTACCCGTTCAATTTTCAAACGCCAATCTTCAACATAACGGGCAAAACGTGCTTCACGCGCCCGCCCCCCAAAAAAGGCTCGGCGCGGGCGGGTTTGGTAAGCGTGATGACGCTCGGCAATTTCCCCTTCTAAACGCGCAATGTCTTTTGCTTGTTCTAGCAAAGCACTGCGGTCAAAGTTTTGCACCGGCGCGGGTTTCCGTTCGACTTGCTCCGTTGGCCCTTCACCGGGCAACCGTAATTGCCGTGCTAGACGGTCAGACTCCGTTTCCAGCGACTTTTGCCGTGCTTGTTTAATGGTCAAGGCATTATTAGGGGTGTCGTTGGCCTGTGGCGGCAGTGGCGTAGCGGCACGTTGTTTTGGCTCATCGGTATTGCCACCACCGTCTAAATTGGTTTGTGCCAACACATCCGGTTTTTCCGGTGCTTGCGCCGATTTACTATTGACCAGCACCACATCCAGCGCGACGGTATTCACGAATTTCTCGGGATTTGGCACCACAAAGCGCACACCGGCTAATACGGCAATATGCAACACCAAAGAAATGGCCACCGCCACCCAAAAGGGGCGAGCATCATACGAAGAAGAGAGAGTAAAAGCAGACATGCAAGGGCAACCACAAAGCATGAAAGCGGCAAGTGTAACGGATTGCTAAAACAACTGCAGGCCATCCTGCATCAGAATGGCCTGCCTCAGACGTTGGATAACAGCAATCGATCAGTTCTCTAACAAACTGCGCAACATCCACGCCGTTTTTTCATGCACTTGCAGACGCTGGGTTAACAGATCGGCAGTCGATTCATCCGAGGCTTTTTCTGCCAAAGGAAACACACTGCGTGCGGTGCGACAGACAGCTTCATGTCCCGCCACCAGTTCGCGAATCATGTCCTGTGCCTTGGGTACGCCTTCGGTTTCTTGAATCGACGACAAACGAGCATAAGCAGCATAAGTACCGGGGGCGATATGGCCCAATGAGCGAATACGCTCTGCCACCAAATCCACCGCCAACGCCAATTCATTGTAGTGGGTCTCAAACATCAAATGCAGCGTTTGAAACATTGGCCCCGTGACATTCCAGTGGAAGTAGTGGGTTTTCAAATACAAGGTGTAGGTATCGGCCAATAAGCGCGATAAGCCTTCAGCAATCTCGGCCCGATTCTGGTCAGAAATTCCAATATCCATCGTTCAATCCCCTTAGTTCAGTGAGTAGCACACGTTAAAATAGGCAGCTTTTGATGCTTTGGCAAAACAAATGACATTTTTCACCCAAACAGAACAAGGCATACGCTTAACCTTGCACATCCAACCCGGGGCAAAACACACCCGCATCGTGGGTTTGTATGGCGAAGCATTAAAAATCAGTTTGGCGGCACCGCCGGTTGACGGCAAAGCCAATCAAGCCCTGTTGCGCTTTTTAGCAGAGGAACTTGCCATCCCTATACGCAGTCTGTGTTTAAGCAGTGGCGAAACCAGCCGCCGCAAAGTGGTCATTGTTCAACAACCCACTGCCGCCGTCTTAGCGACAATCTCGCGTTGGAATCAAGACAGTTAGTCACGCAGACGTGGCGGAGGAACATCATCCACACGTTGATATTCGCCATCGATGGTCGTATGTTCGCCGGCAGTTGACCCGCTGCGAGGCGGCGGCGTAAAAGGCGATTCACCGTAAGACGGTTGTGATGGTGTTTGCAACGCCGGCCCCCCGAAAGGTAACAGTAATAAAATGGCGGCAATATCAGTTAAAACCCCAGGAATCAGGAATAACACGCCAGCGATAACAAAACGAATCGGCCATAACAATTGATATAACGAAATTTGCCCCTGCCGCATCATGCCCCACACCGGCAACAAAGCACTGACACCATAATGACGCAGCATCATCACACCCAGTACGGTGGTAGCAATCAACCACAGCAACACCCACAATCCAAATTTGCTGCCGAGCCACACCAACAAGCCCATCTCGAGCAGGGGAAACCCCAACAGTAATAAAAGAAAGATACGCATGAACGCTATCCAAAAATCTCAGCCAGTTTGGCTCGTGTTATGTAATGCCCCCAATCTGGCCTGTGCCGAACGCTTGGCACAGGGCTTAATCAGTGAGCAGCTTGCCGCTTGTGTCAATCTGTTATCGCCAGTGCAGTCGATTTACCGCTGGCAAGGTCAGATTGAACAAGCCACAGAAATTCCCTTATTGTGTAAAACCACAGCCACCACCTATCCCGCCGTTGAACGTTATCTGCAGCAACATCACCCGTATGAAACACCAGAAATCATTGCGTGGCCAGTGGCAGCAGGCTTACCTGCCTATCTGACATGGGTGAACACCGAGACCATTTCAAGCCAAGGAAACACACAATGTTAACGTGGTGGCGGCATCTTCTGCTGATTTGTGCCATTTTATGGAGTGGTTTAGGCTGGGCATTGCAACAAGATGACCTATTGCCACCAGAACAAGCATTCCAAGTCAGATTAGAACAACAAGGCACGCTGCTACGTGTGCATTATCAAATTGCTGACGGTTATTATCTCTATCGCGATAAATTGGCGTGGCGAGTCGAACCCGAACAAGCTTTACAACATTTACCCCTTCCCACCGCTGAAGAGAAAAAAGATCCATTCTTTGGTCAAACCGGTATCTATCGCCATCGTCTGACCACTGAACACCAACTCAGCACCCTACCAACAGGACAGTGGGCTTTGTTTGTGTCATTGCAAGGCTGTGCCGATGTTGGTGTGTGTTATCCACCCCAAACCATCAAACTGACACCACAAGGCAAGCCCAGTGCTTGGCAAGAATGGTTTTCGTCCTCTGCCCCACCAGTCAATAACGGTGGGCTAGGCGAGTTTGCCAGCTCGTCACGTTGGGGCAGTTTGGCCCTGTTTTTTATTTCAGGACTTGGCCTTGCTCTCACCGCTTGTATGTACCCGATGATTCCAATTATCTCGGCTATTGTCGCCGGTCAGGGCAGCCATTTAACCCGCTGGCGCGGCTTTTGGTTGTCAATGAGTTATGTGCAGGGGATGGCACTCAGTTACACCCTGATCGGTATTGCCGCTGGTCTGACGGGGAGCTTATTAAGCGTGTGGTTACAACAACCGGCGGTGATGCTGACTGCCAGCGCGCTGATTGTGTTGTTTGCACTGGCAATGTTTGATGTGATCCATATTCAACTGCCTGCCGCTTGGCAAAGTCGTTTACACCATAGCGGACATCAATTATCCGGTGGCCGTTTATTGTCGGTGTTTGTGATGGGAGCACTGTCTGCGCTGATTGTGGGGCCTTGTGTCGCGCCACCGTTGGCCATCGCGTTAGGTTATATTGGCAGCACAGGTGATGCGTGGTTTGGTGGTGCAGCACTGTATCTGATGGCCTTGGGATTGGGGTTACCGCTGTTGCTAGTGGGTACGCTAGGCGGCCATTTTTTACCACGCGCCGGACATTGGATGAACCGAGTAAAAGCGGTGTTTGGGGTGGTGATGTTAGGACTGGCCATCTACCTTGCCAGCCCATTCCTACCGTCTGCTTTGCCCTTGGCCCTGTGGGGAAGTTTGGCTCTTGGGTGTGCAGTTTTTTTGGGGTTATTTCAACGCTTACCGCGCCGTATCAGCCATAGTGATCTGTTTGTTCGTTTATTGGCACTGATTTTATTGCTTGTGGGTAGCGCGCAATGGATTGGTGCACTCGGTGGCAGCCATCATCCTTGGCAACCGTTAGCCTTTTTACAGGGTAAAACTGCCAACGCGGCTACGCAGTTACTGCCTTTTCAAAAAATTAACAACGTAGCCGAATGGCAACAAGCCTTACGCAACGCCAACGGACAGCCTGTTTTGTTGGATTTTTATGCAGATTGGTGTGTAGCCTGTAAAGAGATGGAAGCCAACACCTTACCTGATCCACAGGTGCAACAGGCGTTACAACGATTTGTTCGCCTCAAGGCCGATGTCACGGCCAACAACAGCGAACACCAAGCGTTATTAAAGCAATTCGGCCTGTATGGCCCGCCCGGTATCATGCTTTTTTTGAATGGCACTGAACGCGGACGGATTATCGGCTTTGTTTCCGCGCAGGAATTTGTCGCTCAGTTAGAAAAAATTCGTTAATTCGATGATTTTTTGTTGACGTATTTTTTAAGCTTCGGTATAGTTTCGTTCTCTTTTCGAGGGGTCGGTAGCTCAGTCGGTAGAGCAGCGGACTTTTAATCCGTTGGTCGCGAGTTCGAATCTCGCCCGACCCACCATCGAGAAGTAAGACTGCACTTTAGCACACGATTGTATGTGACAAGGGGTCGGTAGCTCAGTCGGTAGAGCAGCGGACTTTTAATCCGTTGGTCGCGAGTTCGAATCTCGCCCGACCCACCAAGTCAGTCAAACAGAATCGCTTAAGCCAACCACTCGGTTGGCTTTTTTGTTTTTTGGGTTACGTCTGTTCTATTTCTAACTCGAAACCTCGGCATCACCACGGTCTCTTCATCAGCCAGTGCTACCGTTAGCCTCTTAAAATTTTTCGGATGGTGATCCGCTACTAAACAGCCATTCCGCCATCCTAACACCAGAAAAAGCAGCGAAATCGGGGAGCATCGAGGCTTTCTATGCCATGTGATGAGCAGGAGCAAGCTTGGTAAATGGTTGGAAACAGCCCTCATCCACTGTCCAGTAGGGTTCGCGCTTGATGCGATACTCGTTTTCCCAGTCAGAGCGATCAGGACCGACTTTCTTGCCTTCCAAGCCAAGCACCAGGAAGTCCTCGCCATCCCAAAGTCCTACGTCGCCATTGCGCCCTTTTCCGCTGTACCACGCACCAACCTCAAGATCTTCCTTTGAGATCTGAGCAGCAATCCTAGCTGGTGCAGAAGAAAACCCATTTGAGCCTGTGCAGGCGGCTTCAAGACTGAGCACAATATCGATGAACCGGTTGCCAGCAACCCAGTTGACCCCCTGTTTATTGCCCTGACCACCCTCAGCGACATCCCACTTGAAGACGCGCTGCCGTAGTTGCTTCAGATCGCTTTGCCGCAGCGTCGCTTCTCCGCCCGCGAAACCCACCACGATCTGCGCACCGCGCTCGCTGCACAGCGCCTTGATCGCCTCAAAGTCCACACGGTCTTGGTAGTTGAGATGGCCACCGTCCGGAACGGCTGAGGACAGGTACGGTGTGACATTGCCGTCGAGTTGCTGCAGGGCCTTGCCAATCGTCGCCCACTCCTCAGCGAACGGGCCGTCAATATCCATCGCAAGCTCTCCAAACGACAACGCCTTATCCATGCGCTTCAAGTGCGGATCACGCTCTTTCAACTGTGCCGGCACCAGATAAATCACATGCAGTTGGCGACACTGCTCCATGGCGCCCCTGCCACCGGGGAAACGTGTCTCCAGAAATTGCTGAACTGTGGCGTATTTCTGCGGCTCAGTCGAGGATGCCTTGATGCGTTCCAGGTCGCTTACCAGATAGGCAGCACTGTCCACCCTGATCTTGGATTTATTTTCAAGATAAGTGTCGACTTGCTGAGTTGAAAAACTGCTGCCTGCGGTCTTGAGCTCCAGAAAAACCAGGGCCTGCCGATCTTCGTTGTAGAGCAGGAAGTCGATATTGGTCGACTGCAGGCTGTTTCCTTTGGCGAGTGGAAACTCGGGGCAGAGCATTCGGTAACGCCCACTCAACGCCTCACCGTCTTTCAGGGTGGCCGTCAGTACCTCCGCCAGGAAGAACCCCAGTACCGGCCCGACCGAACGCTCGACCTGCACCTTCGGAATCTGGCTGCCTTCGAGCAAATGGGCCATCAAGTGGCTCAGAAATCCCTTGTTCATCTGGCTGTTTTGCGAATTACTCATGCTTTTCTACCTCGCTGTCAGTGATAAAACCTGTGTTCATACATCCCACCATTCGCCATCATCGCGAAACTGGACGTTGTCAAATTGCTGCGGATATTTTTCCGGTGAGAAGCTGTGAATCGGAACGAGGCGCGCCGGGTTCAAGGCGCGCGCAAACCGTTGCAGGTCGCTGGGGCTGGCGTGTCCGGACGTATGGATCTGGTGCATTTCAATGCCAGCCTCTTGCAGCCAATGCAGCCATTTTTGGCTGGTCTCGTCGGCCAGGTAACCCGACCACTGAGAGTAGATGAAACGCGCGCCGTCCAGCACGTCTGCGGCCACCAGATCCTCCATGTGTAATGAGCGAAACAGCAGGACCGCATTCGCAGCCAACTGCTGCAGGCCTTCCCGATACACCCGCTGTCTCGCATGGCGTTTGAGCAGATCAAAGGCTTGCAGCCTGACGATTTGCCGGCGCTGCCGCTCCGGGGTATAGAGTGCCACGCCCGGCCAGAAAGACTGGGGAATACTGTCATTGCCCGTTGCTTCGAGGATGGCCGCCGTATAGAGATATCAATGACCAGGGTGCGACCTGCCTGCTTGCAGGCGCGGTACAGCGTGACAACCCGGTCAATATTCTGTGCAGAGGCATAGACCATGACCAGCCCAGATGTTGCCCGGATTTGCTCCAGAACTTGCTTCTCCAGCGCTGCTTCCGAAGGGAACGCATCGTCTTCTTCAAGCCGCGACAGGGTCGTGCCTTCCATCAGCAACACATCGATATTCGATGGCGGGTGCTGCAAGAAGGCATCGAACAGTCGCCCCTTGCGTCCGTGCCCACGAAAATCCCCGCTGTAGAACAATCGCTTACCACTCGCCTCTACCAACAGGCCGTAGGCATCGTAGGCGGAATGATCAACCAAATATGGTGTAATTCGAAATGGTCCGATCTGGAGCGGCGTGCCGTGCTGGAGATCAAAACCGTCCAAGGGCGGCAAAGGCTGACCGGTGAAAGGGGCCGCCGCCTGAATAATACGCCGCGCGGCTGCGCCGATACCAACCGGTGTGCCCGCTGGCAAGTGATGCAGCAGCCCGTAATGGTCAACGTGCGGGTGTGAAACGATGACAGCAGCAATCCCTTGCGTGGCATGGGGAAGCAAAGCAGTGTCACCAAACTCGCTATCCAGGGGCAGGCCAACATCCAGAAGAATACGCACGCCCTCGTGCGCAAGCTCGATGCAGCTACCACCAATTTGCTTGGTACCTCGGTGAATACAGACCCTCATTCTCTCTCCCTGACTTCTTCGTAATATGTAGTATTCAAATCAGCGCAGAAAAAATTTACTTCGGTAACAAAAAAATTCCCTGACCCCACCAGCAGAGAAGATAGTGAGACAGGGAAATCATCGTTTAAAGTGTAATGGTCAAATTTTTTGAGATACCAAGATCGGTTTTTTTGCTGTTTTGCTGCTCTGTTCCGCTCATAAACTGTTAGCGATAGCTTGCCTCGAGCAGAGTGCAGTCACACGCAGTTGTAGAAGCCTACGATGTCTTCGGTGATATCTTTTTCTGCCTCCGAATAGAATGCATTATCGTAGGCTCTAAGCAGAGGCCAACATATGGTGGTTATCCCATTTCACCCCATCAAAGCTCAGGTTCTGCGTTGGTGGGGTGTTGATGTGGGCGAAGTGAAGTAAGTGGCCTTGTTCATTGCTACACCAAAATCCCTCACCAACGGTGGCGACTCCCGCTGGTTTAGGGAGTGTCTGCACACCAGCAAAGCGGCGGTTGGCATCCCAAAACACCACACAATCTCCACGCGGCGCGGTTGCGGCTATCGCACCTTGTGCTGTGGTTGCCACACTCAAAGCATAGCCTTTCATCTTCGCCCAGACCCCTGCTGGCGCTGGCAGTATCTCGGTATGGCCGTCGGGTGCAAGGTAGGCCAATAAAGGAATGTCACCGCCCTCTTTTCCTTCATCAAACTGCATTGCCACCACCAGACCACCATCCGGCAACGCCGCCAAATGACGCAAACTCAAGGCCTCCCGACCAACGGTGTTCGCAGGTAAGCGCCACACAGGGCCAGTTAACTGACCCGTTCGGCTATCAAGTCGTACCACGTTCGAATCAATGGCACCCTGATTGCGCCGCATCCGACCCGTCTCAGCATGGGTGAGAATACCGCCATTGGCTACCGCAATCTGACCGGCTGCCAATGGCAACAGCGCATGTGGCCCCACACCACCGCTTGGCCATTTCGCTAAGGTGTGCCATGTTTGACTATCGCGCCATACCACCAAACCGCGTTCAGTTTCCTCATCTTGCTCACACGTTAACAGCCCCCCTTCGGGATGGAGGACGGCATGACCACTGAGACTATAGCCTTCTTCAATCGGGAGAATGTCCGCAGATTTGGCCTCACGCCACCGCCAACGAGCCACCCGAGTACCAGGCCGGCGTTCTATGACCCACACCATCTCTTGTGCGGGCGAAAACAACACTTGATGCCCTCGAAAAGGTAGCGTAGCTGTGGCAAGTACAGACCCTGCACGTAGATCCACCACACTGACAGCAAAATCGCGGCCCTGTGCTTGAGCAGACACGAGTAAAGTGGTGTTTTGTGTCTGTGCAAACGCAACAGGGGCAGCCCACCATGCAAGCCACCCCGCAACCCCTAACTGCAACACCTGCCGCCGCTGCCACATGGGTTTAATCTCCGTCGGCATCATTAAAACTCACCGACGCATTCACTGCCCGTGCCACTTGATCATCTAAATAACTGCGTAAAGCAGCCAACTTGTCTTTCGCGGCTTGCAAACCTTCTTTTGGCGTACATTGTCGATTTAGGGTATGTAGCACATGACAGACATCTTGGCTGCGGCTAACCAACTCACGCGCCACAGTGAATTGATCTTGCCACGTCACCCAACCCGCCAAGCCTTTACCCAGCGGTACCCCCACCAATGCGTTGATTGCTTCGGCTTGCGCTTCCCACAATATACGGCTGCTTCCGCTACGCACACCTTCGGCACTTTTTTGCCCACTGTGTAACGCTTTATCCAGCTTTTTATCGAGGCCATCCACTGCCGCTAAAGTGACATTAAAGGTTTCATTTAAGCGGGCGAGGGCATCCGATTCGCTGTATGAGCGAGAAGCTTCTTGTTGCCATTCTTGTTGAATGGCTTTCGCCTCGGTGACCACATCTTGTGTGATTCGCACCAGATAAGCACAGCGCGCTGATTGTTTCAGAGTCGCCAACGTATCGCCGTCTTGCCACAACAGATATTCAACCGCCGGCAACCCGCGCGCTGCCACACTTTCGCCATCTTCTTCACCCACAATCGCTGCTTCTATCCGCGCTGGGCGCGTGGGATGGAAAAAGACTTGTCGCGCACTTTTACGTTGTAGCACTGGCCCAGCCTGCACCCCACCGAGGCGGAACCATGCCGTGGCCGCGTCTTGCCACCGTAAACGCGTTTGTTGCAACTGGGTAGCAGACGGCTGCTGACATAAAGCCTCACTTGCAGTTTGTAATGCCGTGCTTTGATTCACAAAGCGTTCCGCTGCAGGCATAAACACCGTCTTTGCTTGCGCCTGCACCAAATCCACCGCCGTAATCGCCTCAGCTTGCACATATCCCGCAAAAGACAGCGAGACCACTACCCCTAGCCATTGTTTTATGTTTACCATGCTGTTCACACTGCCTTTTCCACAGCCCATGTTTAGAGCGAATTTAAAAATGCCAGCAAAGCATCACGTTCTGCTTTTTTCGCTTGGACAAAACGCTGTTTTGCTGCCTCCGCCTCGCCACCATGCCACAGAATCGCCTCACTTAAATTACGCGCACGGCCATCATGGAGATAGAAGGTATGCCCATTCACATCCGAGAACAAACCAATCCCCCATAACGGTGGGGTTTTCCACTCACGACCCGATGCCTGAAAATCAGGACGACCATCGGCCAATCCTTCACCCATATCATGCAATAACAAGTCGGTATAAGGATGAATGGTTTGGAACGCGGCTTCAGGTAATCCTTTTAAGGCACCAGTGCGATAACTGGGGGTGTGGCAAGTAGCACATTTCATTTCGTTAAATAATTGTTTACCACGCAACACCTGTGGGCTTGTCACATCACGCCGAGCCGGTGGCGCAAGGGTTTGGCTATAAAACACCACTTTACGCAATAAGTCATCGCTGATTTCAGGTTTGCCACCAGAAGGAGCCGCAACACAATCGTCTTGTTTGGCCGTACAGGCTTCTTGTGGGTTCCATTTGTTGGTGATGCCAATGTCACCTAAAAACGCCCCTGCGGTTTGATGAGCAACGCTGCCGGTGTTTGCCTTCCACCCAAAACGGCCCAACACCGTCTTTTGACTAGGCGCATCCCATACCCAGTTAGGACGACCAGAAATACCATCACTGTCGCGATCATCTGGATCGGCTTTTTTCAAAATATCTTTTTCTACAATGGCTTCTAACAATCCTAATCCAATCACCTGTGGCGCAATCCGAGGTGAGAGCATGGTATCGGGGTGTAATGAGCCGTACCCTAGCTCGGTCAGCTGATAGGTCGGCTTACGCAAGGCGTAGCGCTCACCATCGGCAAACTGTCCGCTGATTTCCTGATAATGGATGGCAACTTTGCCTTCAGGTTTCACACCATCGACGGCATCATTATTAAACTGATCTCCATACGTTGGTTCCGGCACAACCCCAGCCTGTTTTGATGGTGTACCGGGAATGGAGAGACGAATTAACAAGGCCATCGGCTGTTCACCTAAATCGACCGGCGGTGCGCCACGCCCATCCAAAGCGTGACAAGCCGAACATGAACGCGCAATAAAATGTGGCCCGAGACCATCACGCGCAGTGGTTGAGGCCGGTGCTTGAACCCAATTTTTCTTAAAGAACGAGTTACCGACGGCAAAATCAGTACGGCGTTCACCACGTAGATTGGCAAAAGGCAAAGAAAATGCATTTTGTCCCACCTCGTGAACCGTCGTTTCACCACCAGACAATTCTTCTCCGGGGGTCGCCAACCATTGCCCTGCTGCAACCCCAATGCCAGATAGACTCAACCCAGCCAATAACCATCCTAATCGACGCATCTTCATTATCCGTTTTCCATCTTCTAAAGCAGCACGCCCCACTGACAAGCGGGGCGTGTGGTGAGTGGGGTTAGGCCAACTTAGCCTTTGACATTCAATCGTTGAATCCCGATGGCTTTTGCGGCCTCAACCATGCTATCTGATTGTTTACGCAAGAGCTGTACCGCTTTTTGTACACGACGACGGCCCTCGGTTTCCGCAATTTCACGGTCAAACGGTGCTTGGATAGCATTCACTGCGGCGAGTGTGGCTTCTAAATCGCGGGACAATTTTTCAGCCGCTTGCGGATTGCTGGCCTGAACCAACTCTTGCAGTGAAGGCCCTTTGATGTCGGTGCCATCAATCCGTTTATATTGACCTAACCAAACATTACGGATTCCTTCGGCATTGGTCACAATGTCGCGGTGGGTATTGTCAGAAAAGCAAGAATGCTCGTCTTCTTGATCGCGGCTAGCCAATGCCACTTCCATCCGTTCACCAGCCAGTTCAGCGCGTGATAACACGCCCATACCAACCAACATTTTGCGGACAGCTTGAGGGTCTTTTTCAAAACGGGCGCGGTAGTTTTTTGCATTTGGCTGCCATGCTTCAACCAAATATTGCACATCATCCACCAACAACTCCGTCACGGTTTTTAAATAGGTGCGGCGACGATCAGCATTCGGGGCTTGGCCATCAACAAAGTCGGTGTAGCTGCGATTACCGGGGCCTTCTTTGTTGAAGTCCTGACCCCACAGCAAAAATTCAATGGCGTGGAAACCGGTTGAAACATTCTCTTCACCGCCTTTTTCATTCAGGCTAGCCAGTTTTTGTTTGGTGATCGCCACATTGGGTTTGTTGATAATCCCCGCTTTGGAATTGCCTTTTACATAATCGATATACGATTCATCCAATGGCCAAGCATTGATTTGTCCTTCAGGGCCTTTGGCATCATCAATCGGGCCTGCGTAAAAGCGGAATGCCTCGGTTTGTCCATACGGTTCACGCGCCGCTAACCAAGCTTGCTTCGCTTGTTCTAATCCTTCGGCAGAAGGTGCGGCAACAAACGTATCCACAGCAGTTTGTAGTGCTTTGACTCGGGTTAATACATCTTGGTAGTTCGCTTCAACCAAGTTTGCATAGTGTTGACTGACTTGAGCCGCAGAGGGCGCAGCAAACACGGGAGAAGCAAACACAAGCGCAGTTGCAACAGCCAACGACAGTTTTTTGAGCAGCATAGACACTTCCTTAAAGTAGTCTTAGTTTTTGCAAATGATATTCCTTGTCATTTGCAATAGGCAAGTGTCTTTTTGGCGATCGCTAATACAAAAATTCCAACTTGACGCCAAGAGTCTCGATTTCTTAAGCTGATAACAGATCAGCTTATTGAGAGTCAGCCACTCATCGGCATTAATGATAGGGGAATTAAAAAATGAAAAAAATTGATGAAAACACAGATAAGAAAAAACAAAGTTTGCATGAAAAAATGCAAGCTTTACGGCAATCGCTGGCCAATAATCCTGCAGAAGCAAAAGCTTTTCTAGAGAAAACAGGCATCTTGACTAAATCTGGCAAACTGACAAAACATTACCAATGAAAATGAATTGGTCCATTTATACCTCTTATCCCTCTCTTGTATTCGGTTTCCACGGATGCGATGCAACAGTAGGGGAAGCCATTCTAGGTGGGAAAACCACTCATCTTGAGCCAAGCCAAAATGATTATGATTGGCTTGGGCATGGAATTTATTTTTGGGAAGCCAACCCTGCCCGAGCATTAGCGTTTGCTGAAGAACGAGCTCTTGGAGGAAAAAACTCCAAAGGGAAAATCAAGCATCCGTTTGTGCTCGGCGCCATTATTGATTTAGGAAAGTGTCTCAACCTGCTCGACAGTCATGCCTTACAAGAATTGCAGGATGCCTATCAAATCCTACAAGCCACTGAAAGCGTCTTACCAAGCAACGGCAAAGCAAAATTATTGCGGAAATTAGATTGTGCAGTCATCCAGGCGCTTCATACGTCCCGACAAGAACTACAAGAACCTGCCTATCAAACTGTACGTGGCGTTTTTACAGAAGGTGCAGAGGTTTACCCTGGCGCAGGTTTCAATGACAGAGACCATATCCAAATCTGCGTCAGGGATTTATCTTGTATTAAGGGTTATTTTCGTCCAATCCATGATTAAGTTTTAGCCAATAACTGGCGGAGTGAGGTCAAAATGCTGATAAGCCAAGGCTGTTGCAACACGACCGCGAGGGGTACGTTGTAAATAACCCTGTTGAATTAAATACGGTTCGATCACGTCTTCAATCGTATCGCTCGCTTCACCAATCGCAGCGCCAACATTGTCTAAACCTACCGGACCACCGGCAAACTTATAAATAATGGCCTCAAGCAACTTGCGGTCCATAACGTCCAAACCCGCGCTATCAACATCTAACATCGACAACGCCGCATCCGCTACGGTTGCACTGACCACCCCATCGGCCCGCACATCCGCAAAATCACGAACCCGCCGCAGCAAACGATTGGCAATACGCGGTGTACCACGAGACCGACGAGCAATTTCATGCGCCCCTGCTGCTTCCATTTGCATTTCCAACAAATTGGCAGAGCGCGTCACAATTTGGGTTAATTCCTCATGGGTATAAAACTCCAACCGCGCCACAATGCCAAATCGGTCTCGCAGTGGGTTGGTTAACATACCCGCTCGCGTTGTTGCGCCCACCAAAGTAAACGGGGGCAAATCGATTTTCACTGAGCGTGCCGCAGGGCCCTCGCCGATCATGATGTCAATTTGAAAATCTTCTAACGCTGGGTATAGAATTTCTTCAACTACCGGCGATAAGCGGTGAATTTCATCAATAAACAGGACATCGTTCGGCTCAAGATTGGTCAGTAAAGCAGCTAAATCACCGGCTTTTTCTAATACTGGGCCAGAGGTTTGCCGCAAATTCACACCCAGTTCATAGGCGATAATATGCGCCAAAGTGGTCTTACCGAGGCCGGGAGGGCCAAATAGCAACACATGATCTAGGGCCTCACGGCGGCGTTTGGTGGCTTCAATAAAAATTTCTAATTGTTGGCGTGCCTTACGTTGCCCAACATACTCTTGCAATTGTTTTGGCCGTAACGCCCGTTCTAAGACTTCCTCTTGCCGCGATTGGGGCGCAGGACTGATCATACGGGGGGCTTGGCTGTGTAAAGAATCGGTTTCAATCATTGCACTGACTTTTCAAGTTTAAGAGAACAAACGCCGTCTGCGCGCAACAGGTGCCAGAAGTAAAAAGCCAGCAAAACAACTCATTGCTAAAGCCATGCCAGCGACCACGTCACTGATGTAATGCACCCCCAATAAAGGACGGGTCAACGCAGCCAACACCACCAAAATCAATAACAACAACATCACTGGCAAGCGTAACCAACGCGGTAATAATGGCCATAACCCATAGGCCAATAATGCCAATAACAAGGTCGTTGCAGTGGCGTGGCCACTGGGGAAAGCGCTGCCACTGGTTGAAATCGCTACCTCTAGCGTCGGTCTTGGTCGATCGAATGCAACTTTCAACAGGAAATTGATCAACCACCCACTGCCCAATAAAACCGGCGGCGCCCACCATAAACCACGCTGTTGTTTTGCAAACCACAGTCCTAATAGCAAAGACAAAGCAATCGATACGGCAGCACGCCCCAACCAGTCAATGGTCAAAGAAAAATGCCATGCCAAGGTAGCAATCGCCCCTTCACGCCACTGCATCCATTGCATACCCCACTGATCAATTTGCATTAACCAAGGTTGTTGACCTTGCCATGCCAATGCTAACCACATCACCAAAAATATCCCACTGACCAACATCCCACCACACCAGCGCCAGCGCGATTGCTGCCCTTGTCGATCGGAATAAAAAGACCACGTTGCCATAAGTTAGAGCTTTGCTAATTGTTTAAGGGCGAGACGGATACCCGCCCCAACCTCGATGTCAGTGGGTAATGTCTCAACCACCGCCAGTGCAGGTTTTTCTTGATACCCCAGTGCAATAAGGGCTTGTGTAATATCACCGTGGGCATTGGAAAGCGGCGCACTCGTTATCGTATCCGATGCGGTCAGCTTGCCACGTAATTCTAAAATCAGACGCTCAGCAGTTTTTTTACCCACGCCGGGGACAGAAGACAGCTTTTTCACATCGTCGGTTGCCAACGCTTGAGCCAGTTCTTGTTGTGATAGCGTCGAGAGGATGGCAAGTGCCATTTTGGCACCGATACCCGACACTTTGATCAGTTGGCGAAACGTGGCGCGTTCAGCCGCCGTGAGAAAACCGAATAGTAAATGGGCGTCTTCTCGGATCACCAAATGCGTATGCAGAGTGACGGTTTCTCCCAAAGCAGGCAGTTGTTCAAAACAGCGTAATGGCACGTCAATTTCATACCCCACCCCGTGCACATCCAATACTATCTGCGGTGCGTGTTTTTCTAATAACACACCGTGTAAACGTCCTATCATGACAACCTTTTCAAATCGGAAAAAAGACGTGCAGCCACAGCCCCACCGCCAGCAATAAGGGAGAAAGATGGGTTGCTAACAGCGTCGCGATAATCGCAGGGCGTAATGCCTGTGGTTGTGCTGCATGGCGCAGTAACTGTTGCCATGCAAAAAGAGATAACGGTAACGGTAGGGCCGCCAAACCTGCCCATACCGGCAATATCTGGTACAGGATAGCCGATAACAAGATGGCGTAGGCAACGACCGCCAATACACCATAACCCACTGCCGCCACTGCCAGCGGTAACCGAACGACCCAATGCCGCTTACCTGCCAATTGGTCTGCTTCACGGTCGGGGAATTGATTGAGGTAGAGCAACACCATCGCCAAGCCGCCAAAACTGCCACCCGCAGCCAATACGGCAGGTGATAAGGGCGCGCCAGCAACCCAGGCACAGCCGATAGGCAATAGGGCGAAACCCAGCCACACACACAGCTCGCCCAAACCACGACTGTTCAAACGCAAGGGTGGCATAGAATAGGCCCACGCCAGTCCCACCCCAATCAGCCCCCAAATCACCACACCGCTGCCACGCTGCCACCACAAATAGCCGCCTATCGCTGTTGCTGCCAACAGCAAAACCACGCCAAACAGTGTCATCTGTTGCACCGTCAAGACGTGGTTTTGAATAAAGCGGCTGCCGCCGGTAAAAGGAAATAAGCGGCGTTCATTGGCTGAGTCTGTACCATTATGGGCATCTGCCACATCGTTAATCACATTGGCCGCTGCATGTAACAACATCGCTCCCAGCATCGCCCATAGCAATAAAGCAAAGTCAGTGGCGTGGTGAAACTGTGCCAATGCCGCACCAAGGACACAAGCCACCACTGTCAGCGTGAGAAACGCTGGGCGCGTTGCAGCCCAGTAACGAGAGAGTGGATGCGAAAAATGCTCCGGCAAAGGTTCTTGTAATGGCACCGCACTCATACCCAACGTCCTCCTTTGACGGTTAATCCACGCGGCACCCGCGCTGCCATGGTGCGGTGATTGGCATGACACAAAGCAACCGCCAAGGCATCCGCTGCATCGGCCTGTGGCGTACCCGATAAACGCAAATGATGCACCACCATCGCCTGCACCTGTTCTTTTGCTGCTTTGCCATGGCCGACTACCGATTGCTTGACCTGTAGCGCGGTGTATTCATGAATTGGCAAACTCGCTAAGACCAAGGCTGATAACACCGCCCCTCGCGCCTGCCCCAACATCAAAGTTGCCGCAGGATTCACATTCACGAATACCTGCTCGACGGCGGCTTCATGCGGCGCGTACAACATCACCACTTCACTTAAGCCATCTAACAACACCTTGATGCGTTCCGGCAAAGTGGCCCCTTGAGGGGTGCGGATACACCCCGAGGCCACATAGCGGCGTTCTTGTCCGTGTAAGTCAATGACGCCAAACCCCGTGAGACGGCTGCCGGGGTCGATCCCCAAGACACGCACTGCGCTTATTGCCATGTGTTTGCCAATTGCTCGGCCTCTTGCAGACGCGCTACCGTTCCTACGTCCAACCACGGGCCAGCAAAATATTCCCCCGATACACGGCCTTGTGCCATCGCTTGCCGCAAGTAGGGGGCTAACTTGGCACGCTGTCCTGCAGCGACTGGCGCAAACAAATGGGGATGGTACAGGCCGATGCCGCTGAAGGTCAGAGTAGGTTGATCGATAACTTGCCCTTGGGCAGTCAACGAAAAATCACCCTCTGGATGATGAATTGGGTTATCCACTAACACCAAATGGGCAAGCCGGTCTGCCGGCCATGCTGCAAGCTGTGGCAATAGCGCAGCAAAAGGAAAACGGGTGCAGATATCGCCGTTGACCACCAGAAAAGGATGTTCACCCAACAACGGCAGTGCGGTGGCAATCCCTCCTGCCGTTTCTAGGCCATCGGCACCCTCATGGGAGTAAGCAATGTCGATACCCCAAGTTTGACCATTACCCAGTGCCTGCGGCAGCTGCGCACCTAACCAAGCGGTGTTAATCACCACCTCACGCACCCCTGCCGCCGCCAACGCTTCAAGGTGCCAAACAATCAACGGTTTGCCAGCCACTTTCAGCAACGGTTTAGGGGTATGGTCGGTGAGAGGGCGCATTCTTTCACCACGCCCAGCCGCCAAAATCATCGCCCGCATCAGAAGGTATACCCAACTTGTTCTTCAATCCCTGCCAGATCGCGCACAAGGGCACCCAATGGGCGCAATTCTTCGTAACGATTGCAGGTTTTGCGGATGTAATCGAGGAAGCGAGGGATTTCGGCCAAATATTTGCTCTTGCCATCACGATAGTGCAGACGAGCAAAGATACCGGCGACTTTCAAATGACGCTGCACACCCATCCACTCGAAATCACGCCAAAACTCATCAATCTGTTCTGGCACAGGTAAACCGGCTTTGCGAGCTTGTTCCCAATAACGCACCACACAATCCAACACCAATTCATCATCAAAACCGATGAAAGCATCACGGGTCAGAGACAGAATGTCATAGCTAATTGGGCCAACCACGGCATCTTGGAAATCCAACACCCCCGGGTTATGTTCGGCAGTCAGCATCAAATTGCGAACCGTGAAATCACGATGCACCGGCACCGCCGCTTGTTGGGTGATATTGGCCAACAAAATCGCAATACCGTCTTCCCATACTTGCTGTTCTTGTACTGTCAAAGGACGGTTGAGGTGTTTGGCAGCAAACCATTCGGGGAATAGCATCACCTCACGGCGCAATAAGGCCTCATCATAGGGAGGAAGTTGACTGCCATCCGCTTGTTGTAATGCCACCAAACTCTCAATTGCGTGGCCCAATAACAGGCGCACCTGTGGCAAGGCAGGATTGTTAAACGGGATGAAGCCGGCAAAGGGTGCGAAAACATCAAGATAGGTTTGTGAACCAAAGTCTTCTAGTAGTAAGAAACCTTGTTCCAACGATTGTGCTTGAATGCGTGGCGTATTGACCCCTGCGGCACGCAATAATTCAGCAATCCGCACAAATGGGCGACAATCTTCGTGTTCAGGTGGCGCATCCATCACAATAAAACTGTTACCTTGTGGCAAGCTAACACGGTGATAGCTGCGAAAACTGGCATCACTTGAAGCAGGGGCCACGGTAAAATCAGTATGACCAAGAACAGAAACTAACCAAGTTTGCATCAAAGAGGTACGAGACATGGGGGCTTTCGTTGCGAGAAGAAAGGATTTATGCGATTTTATCCGCCTTTGATTTTTGCCGCACGGCATCTACACCAGATTGCGTCCTATCCTATGCCCCGTCTCCGCCCTGTTGTGCTTGCCGTCTGTACGGCATTTTTACTGCCCGTGTCTGTTTATGCTGATGATCCGGTGCTGGTCACCGCGCCGCCAGCCGTCGATGGACAGATCACCGTTGAAGCCGATCATATTGAAGGGGTGGTAGAACAACGACTCCATGCCAAAGGGCAGGTGAAAATCCAACGTGGGCAAGAGCAGGTGGAAGCCGACTGGCTCGATTACTACCAAAATCGACAGCGTGTGGTTGCCGGTGATCGTGTGCGAGTAGAACGTAACGGCGATGTGCTCACGGGAACGACCTTAGACTATGTATTTGATCCTGCGGCAGAACAAGGGGTACTGCACCAAGCGGATATCCGCGTCAGTGAACGTAAATTGCGTGCTGATGCTGCTGTTGCACGGTTATATGGCCAAAAACGCTATGGGCTAGAACAAGCCCGTGTCACCACCTGTGCCCCCGGCAATGATGATTGGTATATCCGAGCTCGACAGATTGATGTCGATTATCAAGCCAATGTCGGGGTGGCACGCGATGGGGTGCTTGAATTTCATGGCATACCCATTCTGTATTCGCCTTATCTTGATTTCCCCGTCAATGGCAACCGTAAAAGTGGTTTCTTAGCCCCAACCTTCGCTTCACGCAGCGATGCTGGCGCAGACTTCCGCCTGCCGTACTATTTTAATTTGGCACCGAATTACGATTTGACATTGGCACCGCGTATTCTGTCACGGCGTGGCTTGATGTTGGGTGGCGAGTTCCGTTACTTGCAACCTGACTACAAAGGCTTTATTTCTGGTGAGTATCTGCCAGACGATCAGCTCTCCCAACAAGACCGCTATGCCCTGCGTTTTGAGCATGAACAAAAACTGCGTTCCGATTTACTGTTCAGTGCACGGGTCAACTATGCCTCGGATGATGACTATTTCCGCGACTTCGGTAATCGTGCCAGTCTGGCCGACAATGTAAATTTGGTACGCGAAGCAGTGTTGACATGGCTTCCCGGGTTTGGGGTGGGGCAACTGCGTATTCAACGCTATCAAACGCTGCAAGATCGTATTGCAAAAATTGATGCACCCTACTCGCGGCTGCCTCAAATCACCTTTTCCACTGCTCAAACTTTACTTTATGGTTTTGAATTGAGTTTTAACAGTGAATATGTCGATTTTGCCCACGACACCAAACGAGAAGGACAGCGGCTCACCCTCCAGCCAAGCATCAGCCTACCGTTACGCACCAGCTATGCCCATCTGATCCCCAAAATCAGCCTGAACTATCGCCAGTATCAACTGGATCGTTTCCAACAACAGGCGGCTACCAATAAAAGTTTTTTCACCCCAACTTTCTCGCTCGATGCTGGCTTACAACTTGAACGTGAAGCGACTTTCTTTGGTGATCAGGCCATTCAAACCTTAGAACCACGATTGCTATATGTGCGAACACCATACCGCAATCAAGATATGTTGCCGTTGTTTGATACCACGGAAAACAGCTTCGATTTTGCACAGATGTTCGCCGAAAATCGCTTTTCTGGTGGAGATCGATTAAGTGATGCGAATACCCTCACCGCAGCACTGACGACACGGTTTATTGACCAAGACAGCGGTGTAGAGCGTTTCCGCCTTGGTATTGGTCAACGCTATGTCTTCACCGATCAAAAAGTCACTTTGACGGGGCTACCAGATGAACGCAAACGTTCTGACTTTTTAGCCAGCGTTGGCGGCCAAATTTTCCGTCACACCACACTGCAAGCCACCTATCAATACAACACCGAACTGCGGAAGACCGAGCGCTATGCCGTCGATTTGCGCTATCAACCTGCCGCCGGTAAAACCTTATCAGCCCGCTATCGCTATGGTCGCAATGAGTTGTTCTTTAACACGCAAACCCGCGATACCCTGCGCCAGCTCGATATTGCAGCCCAATGGCCGGTGGCCCGCAATTGGTATGTGGTTGCCCGTGAAAACTACTCACTGCGCGATAAACGCTCGCTGGAACATTTGCTAGGGGTGGAATACCACGCCGATTGCTGGGCAATCCGTGCGGTGGGTCAACGCTATGTCAGTGGTGTTAACCAATCTTCTAACGGTGTCTTCTTACAACTCGAACTTAACGAGCTAGGCGGTTTAGGCTCTAATCCTTTAGAAACTCTGCGCTTAGCCATTCCCGGTTACAGCAAAATCAATGAACCCGAAGGGCTCGCACCATGATTACCACTCGTCTTTCTACGCTTTGCCTTGCTTTATGTCTCTCTGCCAGTGTTTGGGCAGCACAACCCCAGCCGGTACGAACCGTTGACCGGATTATTGCCGTGGTCAATAAAAGCGTGATTACAGAACGCGGCTTAAACGATCGTGTTTTACAAGCAAAACAAAATTTACAGCGACAAAATGTGCCAGCACCGGCAGATAACCAATTACGAGCACAGGTGTTGGAACGCATGATCAGCGAAGAAGCGCAAATGCAGTATGCCTATAACAATGGTGTGCGCTTAGATGAACAAGAGCTAGAACAAACCATCGACCGCCTCGCAGCGGCCAATCAACTCAGTCCCGAGGCATTTCGGCAAAAACTCAAACAACAAGGCATTCAATATCAAACTTTCCGTGAAGACGTACGCCGCGAAGTCATTATGCAGCGTTTACGCGAACGCGAGATTGACGGCAAAGTGGCCGTCAGCGATTCCGAAGTGGATGCGTTCCTCAACAGTGCGGTCAACGTAGGCCGCAGCGAATATCGCTTGGCGCATATTTTGATTGCGGTGCCCGAAACCGCTACACCTGCCCAAGTTGAACAAAAAGCTAAACGCGCAGAAGAAGCCGCCAATCGCTTAAAACAAGGGGCCAACTTCGCCCAAGTCGCAGCCAGTTATTCTGATGCCGCTGATGGTTTGTCTGGCGGTGAACTCGGTTGGCGACCTGCATCGCGACTGCCACCGCCTTTTGTTGAGGTGTTGAACAGTTTGGAGCGTAACCAAACTAGCCGTGTATTACGCTCTGCCTCTGGCTTTCATATTTTTAAATTATTGGATAAACGCAGCCGTGGTGAAGCGCAGTTAGTCGAACAAGTACACGCCCGCCACATTCTGATTAAAGTCAGTGATAGCGTTGGAGATAAAGAAGCTAAACAACGCTTAGATGAAGTGCAACAGCGTTTAGCGCAGGGCATGAGTTTTGTCGAAGCAGCGCGCCGTTATTCAGAAGATGGTAGCGCATCACGCGGTGGTGATTTGGGTTGGCTCAGCCCAGGTGATACCGTGCCTGAGTTTGAAAAAGTGATGTATAGCTTGGCACCCAATAAGATCAGTGCACCGGTACGGTCGATGTTTGGTTGGCATTTAATCGAAGTGATTGAAAAACGCCGCCAAGATTTAGGCTCTGAACGGGAACGAGCACAAATTCGCCAAGAATTAAAAGCGCGTAAAGCAGAACAGCAATACCAAGACTGGCAACGCCAACTGCGTGATTCGACCTATATCGAAAACCATTTGAACGACGAAACAAACTCATGAACCACGCATGGCTTGCAATCACAGCAGGGGAACCAGCAGGGATTGGCCCTGACCTGCTGTTACAACTGATTCGCCATCCTGCCGCCGCGCATTCAGTGTTGTTGGCTGATATCGAGGTCTTGTCGGCGCGTGCCGCCCAGCTTGGGCAAACAGTGCAATGGATGCCATGGACGGAGACCGCCGAGCCACAAGCGCTACCAGACAATCACCTGTGGGTGGCGCATCATCCGGTGGCAGCGCCCGTGATAGCAGGCCAGCTCAACCGTGCCAATGCCGCCCATGTATTGGCCCTGTTGGAAACCGCGTGCGCGGGCTGTCTCAGTAGCCGCTTTGCTGCCATGGTAACGGCGCCGGTTCACAAAGGCGTTATTAACGATGCCGGCGTGCCTTTCAGTGGTCATACCGAATGGCTGGCCGAGCGCACAGGCACACCGCTGGTGGTGATGATGTTAGTTGGCAGCGGCATGCGCGTGGCGCTGGCTACCACCCATCTGCCGCTACGAGCAGTGGCAGATGCCATTACACCGGAGGGATTAGCGCAGGTACTTCGCATTACCTATGCCGATTTACAGCAAAAATTTGGCATCCGCCAACCACGATTGTTAGTTGCAGGCTTGAATCCACATGCAGGAGAAGGCGGCCATTTAGGCCGCGAAGAGCTTGATGTCATCATCCCGGTGTTAACCCAACTGCGGCAGGAAGGGATGGACTTGGTGGGCCCTTTACCAGCAGATACCCTGTTTCAAGAAAAATACTTGCAACAAGCCGATGCCGTGTTAGCGATGTATCACGATCAGGGGTTACCGGTGTTAAAACATGCCAGCTTTGGGCAAGGGGTGAACATCACATTAGGGCTGCCGATTATTCGCACATCAGTGGATCATGGCACCGCCCTCGATTTGGCAGGACGCGGCCAAGCCGAAGCTGGCAGTTTGTGGGCAGCGGTCGATTTGGCGTGGCAATTAGTGAAACAACGACAATAGCAGTTAAATTTTCATTATATTTAATATATTTTCACTTTTATAAACTTCATTTGCGGATAAGCAAGGACGCAGTATCATTAACTGTATTTTTTAGGTATTGTCGATACAATCTCATACTCTTGTTTAACTGATTAGCCTTCTAACGCAGAGCTCGACGATCATGCTAGATAATGATACCGCCTTGGTTATCGATGATTCCCACGCCACACGTAAAGCCGTGTGCAGCATTCTGCGTGAGCAATTACATTGCCAACAGATTTTAGAAGCAGAAGACGGCCAAACAGGGTTAGCCCTGCTGCGCAATCACCATGAACGGGTCGATTGGATTTTTTGCGATTGGGACATGCCTCGCATGAATGGAGATGAAGTATTAACGGCGGTGCGCTCCGACCCCAATACCGCACACTTGCCCTTTATTATGATCACCACCCGTTCTGACCGTGACTCCTTGGTCTCAGCGGTTCAGCTTGGGGTATCGGCCTATATTGTTAAGCCGTTTAACGCCAAGACTGTCATTGACAAAGTGATGATGCTGCACAACAAGATGGACCGCCGCAATGCCGATCGTGTCCAAACTGTCAGTGAATTGCCATTGACTTTGCACTTTGCCGACAATCGCGACCTCGAAGCAGCGATGCTCGATATTTCGCTCTCTGGCATGTTGACGATGGTATCGGCGGAACAAGCGCGTGGCATTTGTGTGTTTGATGATGGTGAAGCCAAAATTGAAACCAAGCTTGCCGAGCGAGAAAAACTGCTTTTACCCATACAAATCATTCGCTTAGAAGCGGACCCGATGGCACCGGGGAAAACCGATATGATCCGTATTGCCCTGCGTTTTCGGCCGATGGAAAAGGAAATTCGCACCCATCTGGCCGACTTTATTGAGCATTTAGCGCGGGAATGAACGGTTTTCACACTGCAACGCAGCAAGATTGGGGTAACATCGCGGTTTTCTGCTTTTTGCCTGTACGGATATGACCGCGACTCTCCCAGTGCAACGCCTCCGCGAAATACCTTATAACTACACTTCCTTCTCCGACCGAGAAATTGTCGTTCGTCTGTTAGGCGAAGAGATGTGGTCCCTGCTCAATAGCTTACGCAGTGAACGCCGCACCGGTCGTTCAGCGCGGATGTTGTTTGAAGTGCTGGGAGATATTTGGGTTGTCGAGCGCAACCCCTACTTGCAAGATGATCTATTGGAAAACCGTGCCCGCTTAGATGCGTTGGTTCAAGCCATGGGTCATCGTTTAGCAGAAATTGCCAAACGCCGCAGCGGTAACGACCGCGTTCATGCTCTACTCGCTGCCGCCGAACAAGCCGTCGTCAACTTTGCACGCCGTTTTGATGAAACGGCACAACTACGGCAAAAAGTGCTCACCCGCATGGGTTCGCTGACCCGCCGCGATAATATCTGTTTCGATGGCCTAGCCCGTGTCTCGCACGCCACCGACGCCACCGACTGGCGGATTGAATTCCCATTTGTGGTGTTAAATCCCGATAGCGAAGCCGAAATTGCCCCCTTGGTCGCCGCCTGTATTGAGCTTGGCCTCACCATCATTCCGCGAGGCGGTGGCACCTGTTATACCGGTGGTGCCATTCCACTCACGCCCTATTCTGCCGTGATTAACACGGAAAAACTCGATCAACACCAAGGGGTGGAATATATCGAGTTACCCGGTTTAACCGGCACCCACGCCACCATTCAATGTGGCGCAGGGGTGGTCACGGCGCGGGTGTCAGAAACCGCCGGCGCCAATGGCTTAGTGTTTGCGGTTGACCCGACCTCTGCCGAGGCTTCCTGTATTGGGGGCAATGTCGCCATGAATGCCGGCGGCAAAAAGGCGGTGTTATGGGGCACTGCCTTAGACAACCTCGCTTCATGGAAAATGGTCGATCCCGATGGTAACTGGCTGTTTATTGAACGGGTTGGCCACAACTACGGCAAAATTCATGATGTTGATGTGGCACAGTTCCGCATCACACGGTTTACCCCCGATGGACTCACCCAACTGAGCCAACAGACATTAGACATCCCGGGCGCCTCGTTCCGTAAAGTTGGCTTGGGTAAAGATGTCACCGATAAATTTTTATCTGGACTCCCCGGCGTACAAAAAGAAGGCACCGATGGCATTATCACCAGTGCCCGCTTTGTCCTCCACCGGATGCCAAAACACACCCGTACCGTGTGCTTAGAATTTTTTGGTACGGTGGCTCAAGCCACACCAGCAATTGTTGAAATTACCGATTTGTTTAAGCCCGAAGGCGCAGGTACCGCTGCTGGGGTGAAATTAGCCGGTTTGGAACATTTAGATTGGCGCTATGTTCGGGCAGTGGGGTATGCCACCAAAGCCAAGTCGAAAGGCCGCCCAAAAATGGTGTTGATCGCCGATATTGTGTCGGATGATGAAAACGCTGTGGGTGACATGGCCAGCCAAATTGTACGTTTGGCAAATGCACGGGCCGGTGAGGGCTTTATTGCCGTTACCCCCGAGGCACGCAAAAAATTCTGGCTCGACCGCAGCCGTACCGCCGCCATTGCCCGTCATACCAATGCCTTCAAAATCAATGAAGATGTGGTCATTCCACTGCCACGGTTGGGGGATTACTCGGATGGGATTGAGCGTATCAATATCGAGCTCTCGATCAGCAATAAAATCAAACTACTGGAACAACTCGCGGCTTTCTTTCATGGCCGGTTGCCGGTGGATAAATTGGGCTCGAATCTGCCCTCGACTGAGCTCATCGGTGATCGCCGTAATAGTGCCTTGGAATTGATCGAGGCAGTGCGTGAACGGTGGCAATGGATTTTGCAAGGCTTAGATCAACCCTTCAGTGAATACCGCACGCGCTATCCAGAAGCGCCGCTAGAAAATGTGACGCCACCAGAACCACCGCAAACGGTCTTCCACGCCTTGCGTGATTTTCTGTTGCGGGTCAGTTGGAAACACGAGTTGCTGGCCGACTTAGAGTCGATGTTTGGTGGCAAAACCGATGCACCGATGATGGAAGCTATCCGCGCCATTCATCAGCGCGTTCTGCGTGGACGGGTGTTTGTGGCATTACACATGCACGCCGGCGATGGTAATGTCCACACCAATATTCCGGTCAACTCCGATGACTACGACATGCTCCAAACCGCCCACCGCGCAGTGGAACGGATTATGGTATTGGCGCGCGGCCTCAACGGTGTCATCTCAGGAGAACATGGAATTGGCATTACCAAGCTTGAATTCCTCACCGATGACGAGCTGGCCCCATTTATCGAATATAAAAAACGGATTGACCCGAACGGACACTTTAATAAAGGCAAGCTGCATCGTGGGGCAGATTTAAGCAATGCCTATACCCCTTCGTTTGAACTGTTGGGGGCAGAATCGCTGATTTTAGAGCAATCCGATCTTGGGCAAATTTCCTATTCGGTGAAAGACTGTTTGCGTTGCGGTAAATGTAAACCTGTTTGTTCCACGCACGTCCCGCGCGCCAACTTGCTCTATTCGCCACGCAATAAAATTTTAGGCGTGGGTCTACTCACTGAGGCGTTCTTATACGAAGAACAAACTCGTCGTGGTGTGAGTTTTAAACACTTCGATGAACTGGCTGATGTGGCCGACCATTGCACCGTGTGTCATAAGTGCGTCAACCCTTGCCCAGTGAAAATCGACTTTGGTGATGTGTCGATGGCTATGCGTAATTTCTTACGCAAAGCCGGCAAGCGCAAGTTCAATCTCGGCACCGCGGCGGCAATGGCATTCCTCAATGCAAAAGATCCTTCGACGATTAAGCTCTTGCGTAAAGGGGTGATTGAACTTGGCTATAAAGCACAACGCTTTGGCCATGAAGTCGCCAAAAAAGCCGGCTTGGCACAACAACAAACGCAGACCCCACCCGCCACCGTCGGTAAATTGCCGGTGAAAGCGCAAGTAATTCAATTTATCAATCGTCCGATGCCCGGTAATTTGCCGAAGAAAACGGCACGCGCTTTATTGGATATTGAAGATAGCAATATCGTGCCAGTCATTCGCAATCCACAATTGGCTAACGAAGACAGCGAAGCAGTATTCTATTTCCCGGGCTGTGGCTCCGAGCGTTTGTTCTCACAAGTCGGCCTCGCAACACAAGCCATGCTGTGGCATGTTGGTGCGCAAACAGTGTTGCCGCCGGGCTATTTGTGCTGCGGTTATCCACAAAATGCCAGTGGACAGGCAGACAAAGGTGAAAAAATCACCACCGAAAACCGTGTGCTGTTCCATCGTGTGGCCAATACCTTAAATTATCTCGACATCAAAACCGTGGTGGTCAGCTGTGGTACCTGTTATGACCAGCTGGCAAAATATGAATTTGAGCAGATTTTCCCCGGCTGTCGCATCGTTGATATTCACGAATATCTGATGGAAAAAGGCGTGAAATTGGAAGGGGTGAATGGGGTGAAATATCTCTATCACGATCCCTGCCACACACCGATGAAACAACAATCGCCGATTAAAACCGTACAGGCTTTGGTTGGTGCCGAGGCGGTTTTATCCGACCGTTGCTGTGGTGAATCGGGCACCTTGGCAGCAACACGACCTGATGTATCCAATCAAGTCCGTTTCCGCAAAGCAGAGGAAATCCAAAAAGGTCTGGCTACCTTGGCCCCAGCCGCCACCGAGCAAGTTAAAATTTTGACCTCCTGCCCCTCCTGTTTACAAGGCCTCAATCGCTATGGCCCTGAATCGGGGACAGAAGCTGATTACATCGTCATCGAACTGGCACGGCATGTTTTGGGTGAAAATTGGTTGCAGTCTTATATTGAGAAGGCACGTCAAGGGGGGATTGAGCGTGTGTTGTTATAAGGAAAGTTGGCCATGCCTATGAACCCACCTGAATTGCTAGAGTGGCTACGCGATTTTCAGGGCATCATCGGTGCCTTGTTCGGTAGCACCCTAACTTATTATGTGTTGCGGGGGTTTTCGCGGCGCGAGGAACAACGGGCAAAACGGGAAGCATGGCTGGTTATCGTAGGCGAGTTGGCTTCGTATTCCACCTTTGCCGAAGCCCTCTTGGGCCCACAACGTACCTCACGTAATTCTGGTGAATTGGCCAAGGCCATCCACAGTATTTTGCGGATGGCACCGGTGCAAACCTTTCATGAAAGCAGCTTTGCTGCCCTGATGCTGGAACAACCAGCGGTTTGTCGTGAATTACAACGCTTTTTGTTGAAGGTACGTGCCACATCGAGTTTGGCAGATACTTTACGCTATGAAATCGTTGCAATGGCCAATCCAGAGAAACCGCCTAATATCGACCGCTGTGCTGGTTTATTAGAAGCCCTGATTGTGCAATACCGTGAAACTGGTGCACTCGCCACCGAGGTTATTCGGTTGATTGATAAAGTGGTGTTTAAAGGGAAATTAGGTGATCCTGTGGCACATATTCCAGCCGGCCACATCATGCAGCAGCAGTTGGTGACGCAGAAGGGGTAATGTAATGCCAAACGTGTGTCCACTGTGCCACGCCACAGGGGGTGAATTGTTGTATCAAGATGAAAAACTGCGGGTAGTTTGGGTCACCGATGAACCAGACTATCCGTGGTTTATACGGGTGATTTGGCAGCAGCATGTGGCCGAGATGACTGATTTATCCGCAGAAGATCGTGATTATTTGCTAAGTTGGGTGTGGAAGGTGGAACAGGCGATGCGTGAGGTCGCCATGCCAGATAAAATTAACCTAGCCAGCCTAGGCAATATGGTGCCCCATTTACATTGGCATCTCATCGCACGCTATCAAACCGACCGCCACTTCCCCGCCCCCATCTGGGTTCCTGCCCCAGATCGCCCCTATCAACGCCCAAACCTTGATGCCGCTACGCGGGACATTTTCATCAAAAAAATTCTAGATCAGTAGCGTGGTGGGCATGATTTTGTGTCTATGAAACAAACCAAATGGGTACACCGACAAAAGGTGGGCACAAAAGCAGTGTCTACCTTCATCTTCAAAGAAGAATAATTAGGGGCACCTACGAAGCGCCCCTAATTGGATTTAATAAATTTTTGTTAATCACTAATTATTAGGCGGTAATTTTCTGACGTTGAAAGTGCTTACGCTATCGCGTAATTCTTCTGCCACAGCGCGAATTTCGGTGGCTAAGACCAACGACTGTTTCACCAACTCATCATTAGCCTGTGCGCTATGTGCAACGTCTTCCACTTGCTGACCGATTAAATCAGTTGCAGCTAATTGGGCATTGATCGCCTGTGCAATTTCTTGCACCGCTTGTGCCACTTGTTCCGAAGAATGGGTGATACGGCTAATCGCCTCGCCAGCATCCCCCGCTACCCCCACACTTTGCCCCACCTGACTGACCAAACTACTCATACTCAATAGCGCAGAATCTTTACTTTGCGCCATATCAGCAATCATATTCTGAATTTCGTTAGTGGATGTCGCCGTCCGTTCGGCCAATTTACGAACTTCATCCGCCACCACCGCAAAACCCCGTCCTTGCTCACCCGCCCGTGCAGCCTCAATCGCTGCATTCAATGCTAACAAGTTGGTTTGTTCGGCAATTTCTTTAATCACATTTGCAATGCCAGCAATACGGTCGGTTTGTTGACCCAACTTATCAATATCAGCAGACGTTACCTGAATCACTTCGGACATCCGACGCATATCTTGTACCGTCCGAATCATCACCTGACCACTCTCCCGCGCTTCGCTGGCGGAAGTTTTCGACAAGGTTTCACCACGCACAGCAAACGAAGCAACGGTATTAAAGCTATCAGTGAGATGTTTTACTTCGCTGCTAATCCGTTGTGCAGAGTCGCTTTGACGGGCTGAATGTTCCGCAACGGTTTGTGAGGCGTGGTGTAACGAGGCACAGTTATCGTGTACCGTTACCGCATGTTCAGCAATGCCACGCATCAAGCGGCGGAATTTGGTTTGCATTTCCACCACTGAATTAAACAGCTTGCTATGCGCCTGAGCGCCTTCAATCTCAATTTGCGCCGCTAAATCACCATTTGACATCACTTGCGCCAACATCGACACCGCCGCGCTTTCAATCGCCTCTTGCCGCATGCGAATCGACATCACAACTAACATGGCGGTTTCCAACACCACAAACAGGGCATGAATCGACACCGTCCAAAATTGGGTACCTTCGGGATAAGCCCAAACGGGGAATTGCTGTGCTTCTAGCCAAAAGAACACCAGATGATGAACAGCAATTAACACCGCCGCCACCACAATCGGTAACCAGTCACGGTAATACAGCAAAAAGGCAAGGAAACAGAAAATAGCAAAGTGCATTTCAATCAGACCGTGTGCCTGATGAATAAACAATGCGGAAAAAATCATAAAAGAAGCAGCAACGGCAATGCGTGTGGCCAAGGCTCCTTGCGGGCTCAGTCGCATAATAACGAAAGGCATCGCTGCCGCAGGGAGGCCAATTAACAGCGCCTCTAACCACGTGCCATACCATGTTGCCAAACCCAAACTGGCGAGGAACAGCACTGCCAACACCGGCATAAAAATCAAATCGGCTTTATGGCGCGATTGATTCAAATGCCCTGCAATGGAAATTGTGTCGTTATTCATGCTTAACCCTTCGTTATCATGCTTTGAGGGGTGATACAAAAGCTGGCTGGGAGACCATCACGCCATGCCAACCACCATAAGCTACCGAAGCTATATCCCAACCACAATATCAATAGCATCACAATATACTTAGTACGTCGAGAAGATTTCATGTTTTATCCCGAAAACACAAATTTACTGCCTTTTTACACGAAAGCAGCATGATTTTCACGTTCATTTATTAAAAACAACAAATTTTTTCAGGTTCATTTTACAAATCAATAGAATAGATATTCAAGTTCTAGCCAGCATTCACGCCTTGCCACCGACTGTGTTAGCTTTCGCTCCTTTTTTGCAAAGGCTTCTTTCATGTTACGTGTTGTTTCAGCCAATCTAAATGGCATTCGCTCTGCTGCAAGCAAAGGATTTTTTGAATGGATGACCCGTAGTGATGCCGATATTGTTTGTGTGCAAGAGCTCAAGGCACAAGCGGCCGACCTCACCGAAAGCATGAAGCATCCAGCGGGGTATCATGGTTTTTTCCATCATGCAGAGAAAAAAGGGTATTCGGGCGTAGGTCTCTACTGTCGTCAAACACCGGATCGGGTGATCTATGGCATGGGACATGAACGGTTTGATGCCGAGGGTCGGTTTATCCGAGCCGATTTCGGCATGTTATCGGTGATCTCAGTTTATTTACCCTCGGGTTCATCAAGCGAGGAAAGACAACAGGCGAAATTTGAATTTTTAGCTGCTTTTCAACCGTTATTACAGATGATGCAGCAAGAACAACGACAATTTGTAATTTGTGGTGATTGGAATATCGCGCATCAGGAAATCGATCTGAAAAATTGGAAGGGCAATCTCAAAAACTCGGGATTTTTACCCGAGGAGAGGCAATGGCTCACCGATTTGTATGCCAGTGGTTGGGTTGATGTCTATCGTCAGTGCTATCCCACCGCCGGCGAGGAAGGCTATACATGGTGGAGCAATCGCGGCCAAGCGTATGCCAATAATGTTGGTTGGCGGATTGATCTACAAGTCGCCACCCCCGCTATCGCTGCCCAAGCCACACAGGGTTATGTCTATAAAGAGCAGAAATTCTCCGACCACGCGCCATTGGTGCTGGATTACCTCGATATGCCGTAAATGAATACGGATTTTTGCTGATTTGAGCAAAGATAACGTCGCTATTCATGCACTGCAGCAAAGACATAAAAGCTCATGGTATCCTTGTCGCATTTTTCATCGTTGAGCTTGGATACCATGAGCGATTTTCGTCAAGATTTCATTCGTTTTGC